>JALSOX010000021.1 GCA_026986255.1 Desulfurococcales archaeon | reverse complement strand
GGCAGCTAACATAGCATGCCTTGATGGCGTCGTCTTAGCAACTTACGTGATGCCCGACGGTCACCAGGGCTACGGCTTCCCGATAGGTGGCGTCGCTGCCATGATGGCTGACGAGGGCGTGATTTCGCCGGGTGGCGTTGGTTACGACATAAATTGCGGCGTTAGGCTACTTTCAACCGAACTAAGGGCTGATGATATAAAACCGAAGCTGAGGGAACTAGTTGACACAATCTTTAGGAACGTACCATCCGGCGTTGGGAGCACAGGGAAACTTAGGTTAAGCTTCAGCGAGCTCGACAAGGTTCTTAATGAGGGAGCCCAGTGGGCTGTGAGGAACGGTTTTGGCTGGGCCGACGACACCGAGCATATAGAGGCTCAGGGCCGGATACCTTGGGCTGACGCAAGTAAGGTGAGTAGCACCGCCAAGAGGAGAGGCGCTCCTCAGCTAGGCACGTTAGGTGCTGGGAACCACTTCCTAGAAATCCAGATAGTGGATAAGATCTACGACCCCGCCGTAGCTAAGGTATTAGGGATCTACGAGGAGGGACAAGTCACTGTAATGGTTCACACAGGGTCAAGGGGTCTTGGGCACCAGGTAGCTAGCGACTACCTAATAATCATGGAGAGGGCCATGCGTAAGTACGGAATAAGGCCCCCCGACAGGGAACTTGCTTCAGTCCCCTTCAACAGTAAGGAGGGGCAAGACTACTTTAAGGCTATGGGGGCAGCAGCAAACTTCGCCTTCGCCAACAGGCAAATAATAACGCATTGGGTCCGCGAGTCCTTCGGTAAGGTATTCCACACCGACCCAGACAAGTTAGGGTTAAAGATAATATACGACCTAGCACACAACATCGCTAAGCTCGAAGAACATGAAGTGAACGGAAAGAGAATGAAACTCGTAGTTCACAGGAAGGGAGCAACGAGAGCGTTCCCGCCAGGCCACCCAGAAATACCGAAAGACCATAAGTCAATAGGGCAGGTAGTACTGATACCGGGATCCATGGGGACGGCTAGCTACGTCATGGTGGGAGTACCTAAAGGGAAACGCACGTTCTACTCAGCAGCGCATGGAGCTGGCAGGTGGATGTCGAGACACGCCGCAATAAGAACCTACAGACCTCAGGAAGTCACCTCCAGCCTAGCTAAGCAAGGCATATACCTACACGCGGCAACTAGGAGAGTAATAAGCGAGGAGGCACCCGGTGCTTACAAGGACGTAGACAAAGTAGCGATGGTAACTCACCAAGTAAAGATAGCGACGCTAGTCGCTAGGCTCAGACCGATTGGGGTTGTCAAAGGTTAAGCACGATGCCAATAATCAAGCCAGCATACATACGTAGGGACAGATTTTTCCATAAGTGTAAAATCGTGGTGTCCCCAAGGAAGGCACGCATCATAATTTATCCAAACATAAGTAACAGACTCGTTAAGATAAAGGGACAACTCTCGATAAGGGAGTTACACACTATCCTATCGAGCAAAGGCGTCACGGAACTGGAGATCCGTGCAAGCGATGTCCTCAACATCCGTAAGTACCCCCTAAGGAGGACACGGAGAGATATTGCTGACTTATTTCCTGAGAAAATTAGCGGGAACGTATCGGAGGTGCTGATGAGGCTAAGGAATCGTAAGGAAATCTGTTTAATCCTCCTCGAGAAGGACGTTGGTAGACTCGTAAAAAGCCTGAGGAAATAATGTTAGTTAAGGCAAGAACTACTTACTTCATCGCGACGAACAGTGTTGACCTAGTCGCCTTGAGACCTGGCTCTCCGTGCTGCACTATCTTAGTTGTTGGCGCGAACTCCCCCAGGTAATGTCCTATCATTTCAGGCGTTATTCTCACAGGTATGAATTCCTTACCATTATACACTTCAATCGTGAGCCCTACCATTACTGGCAATATTATCATATCCCTAACGTGCGTCCTTATGCGAACTTTCTTGCCTTGCTTTAGTAGTTCCCTAGCTTCCATAACCTTCCTAAGCAACTTTAGTCTGGGGGATTCCTTAATACCCATCTCCATCCTTCTCTGCTGTATCTCAGGGGAGGATTCTCTGAGTAGTGATCTCCTCGCCCTCGAAGGCAGTAACTCCAGTAACTGATCCATAGGCATGTTCAGCAGTTCCTCGAGGGTCCTCCCCCTATACCTAAACTTCTTCCACTCCGGCGGTATCTCGATGTCGAGCGCCACTCTACGCACCAACCCGTCTTTACTCTGCGAGCTTTATTAGTTTTCCCCTATCCTGGCTAACACTTAAGGTTACCTCCTAGGCCATAACTCCGTGTTTATCTGGGACAGAACAGCGTGTAGAGCCTCAGCAGTTCTAACCGAGAGCACCCCCTGCCCTGGGATAAAGTTCACTCTCCACACCGGCTCAAGGGCTGCGAACCTCTCTTTGCCGAGGATTTCATCAAAGTCTAGCTTGCTATTACCAAACAGCAGAATCAGTCCCTTGCTCCGCAACGCCTCGCCTAGCAGGGCTTTCCTTAGCCCCTGTTTGGAAAAGCTCTCGCCCTGTTTAGACGTCAGAACAATTACACCATTGAAATACCTTATCGCATCAACTATGTCGTCTCCTACCCTCAACACCCTATAACCCACGTACTCCTCTATCTCCTCCGGCCTTATCTCGCGACACTTCATAGGCTTGACGCGCTCAATTCTAACTAGGATCCGTTCTCCCGGCTTAAGTTCTCGGGATGATTCGGTAAAGCAAAGATTCTTTGACCCCACGAAGGTCTTAGCTGTTGTGCCCCACGAGACCACCACTACCCCCTCCCTAAGATCGCCGCGCGTAGGTGCCTTATTTGCGGGATTGTGGGTAACTATGTTAAGCGGGTGCAGAAGCCCTGCATACCTTAACTCAGGTGTTATCGGGACTATCCTTTTCCGAAGATATGGTGGGACCTGCAGGTAACTCAACAACGTCGCTAGGAGGTCAGCATCGCCCTTCTCAGCAAATTCGTCGTCGTACACTATGACGTCATTAACCTTATATATCGCTAGGGCACGCCCCAGCTCACCAGCGAATTCTGTCTTTTCCCGAAGTGTAGGTAGGATTGATAAGTTGGATGCAGGTATGACCACCACTATATGCACCGGATGTTTCCGAGGGGGCCACTCAAAAGCCTTCAACTCAGCCCAACTCCAGATTACTGCCGATATGCTTTACTAGTTTGCTGGCTTAGTAACATTAAAAACGCCGGTGCTTTACCTTTTCTTTTTCTTACCCTTACCTTTTTGTTTGCCTTTCTCCTGCTCCTTCTTCTTTTCTTCCTTTATTCCACCAACACCCATGAATAACGTTGTTCTCTGACGTCCTCCCATTCCTGCTAACCTCCTCTCATAGCTTATTACCTGCCTTAATTAAGGTAAGTGTGAGAGTGAATGATGTGTTTGCCGAGTTCTGACGGGTGATGTAGGGACATAGGCTGACACAACCTTCAAAAGCGTTATAAGCTAAGGATTTAAAGCCAGATAGCAGACACTTGGAGGTAGTGGTGTGGAGGTATGGCACGACGGAAGCACTCAGCGCCACGTAGAGGTAGCTTAGGGGTAAGGCCTAGGAAGAGGGCCTCCAAGTTTGTGCCTAGAGTGAAGACTTGGCCGGAGGTAAACTTCGATGAGCCCAAACCCCTGGGATTCTTAGGTTACAAGGTTGGGATGACCCACATAATAATGATTGATGATAGACCTGGTGCACCAACGTACGGGAAGGAAGTATTTGTTCCAGTAACCGTGATTGAGACCCCTCCAATGATCCCTGTTGCGGCGAGATTCTATGAAGCAACCGTGGGTGGGTTACGGACACTTACGGAGGTCTGGACGCAGCCCCCCGAGGAGCTCCAGATAAAGCGAAGGATAAAATCGTTGAGGGTGAGTGAAGAGAGCGTTGAGAAGGCACGTAGGAAGCTAGAGAATAATAGGGATTATGTTGCTAGGGTTTCCTTAATTCTGGCGTCGCAACCACGGTTAACTGGGGGCCTCAGCAAGAAGGTTCCTGACATCGTGGAGGTCAAGGTGGGTGGAGGAAGCGTAGAGGATCAAGTGCAGTACGCGTTAAACATCCTCGGGAACCCCTTAAAGATTTCAGACGTGTTTCATGAAGGTCAGTTCATAGACGTAATAGGAGTAACTAAGGGTAAAGGATTCCAAGGCGTAGTGAAAAGGTTCGGCGTCAAGGAGCTACCTAAATGGAATAAACAAAGGAAAGGATCAAGAAGGATAGGTGCCAGGAGCCCCGGCATCGGCGCGATTAGCCCTGTGCCGCAGGCTGGCCAGATGGGCATGCACAGGAGGACAGAATATAATAAGAGAATCATAGCTATGAGAATAGTAAGCGATAAGCCCGCTGAGGAGACGGAGAAGATCCTGCGCGAGTTCACGCCGGTAAGTGCATTCCCACATTATGGCCTCCTAAGGACTGACTACATCGTTGTTAAGGGGAGTGTGCAGGGAACACCTAAACGCCCACTCGTACTGCGATGGCCGGTGAGGCCGCCTAAATGGGTGCCTGAGCAGGCACCTAAGGTAATTTATGTGAGCTTAGAAAGCAAAGTCTGAGCTGGGTGGTGAGTGATGACGTACAGGATAGTGTGGCTCGGATTAAAAGAGAGTTCGGGAAAACGGGTACCTGTTTATGGACTAGATGGAACACCCGTTAAGGAAGTCGAGCTGCCTTCAGTCTTTAGCCTACCAGTGAGGAAGGACTTAATAAGAAGGGCATTCCATTCTGCCCACACAGCAAGGCTCCAGCCTAAGGGTAGAGACCCCTTAGCCGGCATGAGGAGGGCGGGTGAGTCGTGGGGTATTCACCACAGCGTCGCAAGGGTTCCAAGGCTTGATAATGGCCGCGCCGTAATAGCTCCAATGACTCGTGGCGGAAGGCTTGCCCACCCGCCAAGGGTTGAGAAGGTACTTCATGAAGAGATAAATAAGAAAGAACGCATTAGAGCGATAGCTTCAGCTATCGCTGCAACGTCCAGAGAGGAGCTAGTCAGGGCGAGAGGCCATAAGTTCAATGTGGAGACCCTGCCTGTGATTGTTGTGGACGACCTGGAGAGCGTGAGCAGTACCGCTGAGGCTAAGAGAGTGCTACAGAACTTAGGTCTTTGGGAGGATGTTGAGAGGGCTGCGACGAGGAAACGGGTGAGGAGCGGGAAAGGCAAGATGCGGGGGAGGAGGTATAAGATTCCTAAGTCCTTGCTCATAGTCGTATCGAGCCATGATGTCCCTGCAGTAAAGGCCTTTAGGAATCTGCCTGGCGTAGATGTAATTTCCGCCGACAACCTAAGCGTGCTGCACCTCGCACCCGGCGGCGTTCCAGGTAGGTTAACACTGTATAGCCTCTCAGCCTTATCAAAAATAGGAGAGAAATTTGAGGTGATTTCAGCATGAGGGATCCAGCTACCGTGATAAAAAGGATTGTGGCTACTGAAAAGGCCTTGAATTACATTGAGACCGCCAACACCTTAACTTTCATAGTCGACTTAAGGGCCACCAAACACGACATTAAGAGGGCAGTCGAGGAGCTCTTCGGTGTTAAAGTTGAAAAGGTTCGTACTTTAATCACTCCTAAGGGCGAAAAGAAAGCCTACGTCAGACTCGCCCCAGAGTACAAGGCCAGCGAGGTGGCAACTCGCTTAGGCATAATCTAATCAAGATGGGGTGTAACCCATGGGTAAGAGAATAAGGCAGCAAAGGGCCGGCCGTGGGGGTCAACAGTTCAGGAATAGAGGACACTTAAGGGTAGCGCCAGCTAAGTACCCACCATTAAGCGACGTTACGTTAACGGGCGTCGTAACTGAGTTAGTTCACGACCCCGGTAGGTGGGTACCCCTAGCTCACATAGAACTAGAGGACGGTACAGAGTATTACGTACCTGCAGCGGAGGGTATGTACGTAGGCCAGAAAGTAGCTATCGGACCAGACGCGCCAATAGCCGTAGGGAACACCCTTCCTTTAGGTAAGATCCCTGAGGGTACGAAGGTCTACAACATAGAGTTAAGACCAGGGGACGGTGGTAAATTAGCGAGGCAGTCAGGTAGTTACGCCATAATCTTGGGTAGATCCGGAAAATACACGATAGTTCAGTTACCTAGTGGTAGGCAGAAAAACATACTTAGCACAGCCAGAGCTACTATAGGCGTCCCTGCAGGAGCCGGACGCACTGAGAAGCCCCTGCTGAAAGCCGGGATGGCATACTATAAGTGGAAGCCAAAAGCACACATCTGGCCTAAGGTACGTGGAGTCGCCATGAATGCCGTCAGCCACAAGTTTGGCGGTGGCTCGCACCAGAGCGTGTCAATACCGTCCACAGTGTCAAGGAATGCCCCACCTGGCAGGAAGGTAGGCCACATCGCAGCCAGAAGAACTGGTAGGAGAAAGAGGTAATTTTGCGTTCTAAAAGTATTCACCATCCAAACTTGCCACTTACGTACGGGTTAGTTACTTAATCATTCATTCTCTTCAGTAATATTTATTGTTACAGTACCTTCTTAGAATCTCCTTTATTATTAAGGTACTTGACGCAATTTCAGGGCCCTCCCTTCTTGGCATTCTTACAACCTCAGCTTTTATGCCTCTTCGCTCAAGCTCTCTTTTTAGGAACTCCTCATCCATAGGCTGATCCGGTCCCAAGAATATTATGTCGGGTCTCACACGCTCCACAGGCTTAAGCAGGTCAGCGTCATCGCCCAGGAGTGCCTTATACACGTACTTTATAGAGGATACCACCTCTAGCCGCATGTCTTCAGGCATTATTGGAAGCCTTCCCTTGAACTTTTGGACGTTCCTATCCCTAGCGACCACAGCGTAAACTAGTCCAAGCTTCCACGCCTCCCTTAAGAAGCGTATATGACCAGCATGTATTATGTCGAAGGTGCCGGCAACAAGTACTTTCTTAGGTTTCTTCCGAGTCCATGAAATGTTTACTAAACCCATAATTCTCAGGGCGTCAAGCAGTCCCTCAGCATACGATATACACGCTAACGCGGTGGGCAGGTCACCGACGTTTAGGTAGTGCTCAGCATCATCACGGTATGACTTAGCTAAGTTCAGAACTTCTAGGGCTTTCGAATGGCATTTCAACGAATCAATGTTTATTTGCTCAAGAGCTTTAGAGACCATCCCTAGGTAGATCCTAATCCTAGATGCAAGCGTCTCCTCAAGGCTCTCTGCAGAACTCATTCCCTACCACCGTGAGCGCCTCCTCCTCCATAAAGTGGAGCTTAGGAGATACTAATATTAATGTGTGGGGGCCCTCCCCCTCATAGTTAAGGAGTTCTCTAAGTTTACGTGGGCATATACGTTGCTTGCGGGAACCCAGCGCAGAAACCGCGACTGCCTTACGGTCACCGCTAATGACACCCTCTCTCCTTATGTCCTCTAATCTGAATAGTAATTTCACTGCCTCCGGTATGGTCATCATTACGCCTTTCTCCATGTCCATCTCAAGTAATAGTATTGTATGGAGGTTCCGTGAGTCATTATCTTTGATGACGTCATACGGATACTCTGAAATAATGCCTTCCCGAGGGTATGTCAGCGTAACTGGCTTACCGATCTTGTATATCATTAAGCCAGCGAATAGTAGGGCATTAGGTATGATCCCTGGTGCGGGCACAACTTCAAAGCCGTGACCTCTACTTCTTGCTTCTATAAGTAAGGATATGTGAGTAGTTGCTAGCAGAGGATTCCCTATAACTAGTAACGCGACGTCCCCATGCTCAAGCTCCCCTATGATTTCAGAACTTCGTTCTTCGAGCATGCTTCGATTAGCTAGTACTATGTCATCACGCCCAACAATCCTCTTAACCTCGTCTACAGATCCGGGGAAGGAACTAGTGTAGAAGTCCAAGTATATTTTACGTGCTTTCCTGACTTTCCTAAGCCCTCTTAACGTGATGAGGTCGGGACTTAACCCTAGTCCTACCAAGTATAATTTACCCATTCTCTCACCAGTGTGAAACCATCATAGGTTAGGTTGGGTTCTTTGTCGCCTTTCTCATCGCTGAAAGCCTCGCAAACTAGATCTAGGGTTCTACGAATAAACCCCACCAAGCTCCTCCCTTCCCGCACTTTGAATATGACATGCACACTGTCCTTACCTATAACTACTTGCGCCCCTAACTTTGCTAATTTGCTATACTGGTTACTCATGAACTCTCGTGCTAACACCTTATCCGGGTTGATTCTTACCTCTAGGCGCAACGGCTCCACAATATCTGCGTACGGAGCGTACGTTATAAATAGATCAGCCTCACTTAAGGGCTCGCACCCAGAGACCTTAAAGTGTAATATGATCTTTCTAGCGCATTCCTCATCCGCCATAGCGAATACTGCGGTCAAAGAGTCACTACTAATCAACCCCTCCATAGCACTCATGAATCTCATCAAACCCATTTTCCTTGAGTTCCGGCCACTCATACTCTTCGTCACACCCTCCCACAATACTTAGCGCAATCTAAGCTCCTTTTTCATCGTTTAAACTGTGAATCTATCCCGAATTAATAAAAACCTAATGTTTTAATTGTTCATTTATTGTTTACGCTTAGGAATGGGAGGACGATAGTCTTGAGAAGCCTCGACTGGGTCGTTAGGAGGGTCGAGGAAATATTGATGGAGCATGACTCCGTTATGAAATTCCTAGAGGAAATATTGACAGTACTTGAGACTGAACGAAAAAAGCGCAACGGGCGGTGGATCGTTGAAGCTTCACCAAATACGCCTTTCTTAATTATTGGAGACCTTCATGGAGACTTACGTACGTTAAGAACCATACTTTCGAGAACATCTCACGAAAGACTTGCTAAGGATGAGCTCACGCTTGTCTTCCTCGGGGACTATGTAGATCGAGGAGACCATCAGATAGAGACATTCCTAACCGTGTTGATGCTTAAGAGAGAATTCCCTGACTCCGTTGTCTTGCTTAGAGGTAATCACGAACCACCTAGGAACCTAAAACCTTATCCTCATGACTACCCCAGCATTTTACGGTCTAGGTACGGGTATATTAAAGGCTTAGAAATTTACAATAAATCCCTAGAAGTATTCGAAAACCTCCCGCTAGTGTTCATAGTTAGGAACCAATTCGTGGCACTTCACGGAGGTTTACCTACGGAGACCTTTAAAAAAGAGGTTAGCCTAGTAGAGTACTTCATGGGCAAATCACATACCGAATACTTCAAGGTCATGGCCGAGATACTCTGGAATGATCCCATAGAGTCTAGCCACTACAGAATCCCGTCCCCCAGAGGGGTTGGGTACCTATTCGGCAGACCCGTAACTGAGTGGTTCCTACATACATTCAGGTTCAACGCCGTTATTCGAGGACACGAAGCCGTTGACCGCGGCTTCAAGCTCAATCATGGAGGTAGGGTTGTTACCCTTTTCAGCAGGTTAGGCCCGCCTTATTATAATAGCAGAGCCTCATACATAGTGGTGGATACCTCCATAGAAAGGTGGTGGACCAGAATCACCAACTTCATAGTTTCCCTGACATCATAGCTTACTTAAAGCTAAACACTCTATCTATTTTCGATTAATCTAAACTTAATATTTATAACTCTAGCAAACATAAGTCCTTAAGGTGAACAGAAATGTATAACATAGACAGCATGTTCAAGGTACCGCTAAGCGAGTCCGACATCGAAGAATTGAAGACCGTACTTGAGGAAGTACGTAACCCTATTAAAATAATAACATTTACTGCCAAGAACTGCAGGTACTGTAGTAACACTATCGATCTAATAGAGCTCGTAGTTAAGGCAAGCCCTCAAAGGAACGGGAAACCCCTAATAACGCACGAGGTCGTGAAGTACAGTGAGGACAAGAGGGAGATCTTCGCAAAGTACGGCATAGATAGGGTACCAACAGTAGTGTTACTAGATGGTTACATAAGATACGTGGGTATGCCAGCAGGTGAGGAAATCAGAGGGTTTATTGAAACTATCATCAGGATAGGAACAGGTGACTCCGGCCTCAGCGAACACACAAAATCAACGCTCTCAAAAATCTCTAAGAAAATGATCATTGATGTTGTAGTGACCCCCACGTGTCCATACTGTCCCTACGCATCACTGCTGTCAAACATGTTCGCGTACGAATCCTATCGTAGCGGCAGGAAATCC
>JALSOX010000020.1 GCA_026986255.1 Desulfurococcales archaeon | reverse complement strand
AAGGCGTCCTCATAACCCTCTAACGACGCGATCACGCGTTCCAGAGCACGTACGGTCGGCGTCTCCTCCCGAGCATACTTGATCACCTTACCCCTATCACTCACCGTAGCATGCTCCTCATCCAGGTACCTGTAAACAGTACTTAGATACAATGGCGTGACTACCGAACCGAACTGCTCCTCACCCCACCTCCACCCATGCACAGCACTCGTATCATCCCTAACCACCCCACATCACTAGTTACGAATACTATGACACACCTTTTTAGTTAATCGTCCGAGACTACACTGTCTGGCCAGAACATGATTAGCCAAGTTAATCGTGTAGCGCAGGGAGTTAATTAATGAATCACTTAAGGAATTCTCAGCCGAAAACTCCGCGATCATTCGTCACCACTCTACGGGCTCATCATCGGCAACGCCCCAAGATAAACTGTCCACACCCTGATTCATTATAGGTTCTGTCAAGGCGAGTTTAAGCCTCTAAGCACGTGGGAGATCACGGAGCACTATTCGAGGCAAGCAGTATGTGCCCACACCTAGGGGCATATCATCGTTAGGTTCATAAAAATCTTTTAGTCCAGAAGCCACTAATTACTTAATTACTTTACTCCACCATTATTTTCCTTAAACAAGAAATTTGGAAAGATCTGTTGAAGTAGTGTGGATTTCTCACAGGAAAGACAATCTATGTAATCAAGAGGCGAAACCAAGCAATTACTTAAATGATTCCTTTTAACTTTCCTGAATCTTCACTTAGGATAGAAATATAAGTCTCACCATAGAAACTTACATGGAGGGTTCCCTCTCTTGCATAAACGTTTTGGCGAGGATGAGTTCCTTCGAGCTATTATTGAGGAAGCAGCTGAACCATTACGCCTAGAAATGAATATTTTTAGGTCTGTCGACCATGTCGTTAGGTGCTTTGACTCTGTATTATTTAAACTACGGGATATGAACGTCCTCAACGAGTGCAGTGTCCGCATGCTCATTAATATACTCGGCCAGGACTTCGCCCCATATGTGGTTTTAATGGGTGAGTATGCCGACTTTATACGGTCTCAGAGACCTCGCTTCAACATTATTAATGAGTACCTTAGTATCATCGAGGAAGCTTCTGAGGTATATAAAGAGAAAGGAATTAAAGCCCCTGACCTCCCCCTAGGATTTAATAGACCCGCACCTGATGCGCTTAGGCATGAGGATTATGGTGAACCACACCTCATTGACATCCGATGGAAAGAACCTTCTAGGAAGGTGAGTAAGACGTGCCGCGCCACTAACCTCACCAGTAAAGGCTGTAGGGAGGAGGCCCATCCCGTTAGTCGTTACTATGAAGAGAAATCGAGGAGAAGTATTAAGAAGATCGCCATACTAACCCTGTTCTCGTTCTTAATACTCCTTACTGTTCTTGCCCCGTACGTGCTCCCCAGCAACCTCGTACCTTCTTGGTGGCCTAAGCTACTACCATCCTCAGTAGCTGGAGTTGCCCGCACATCAACCTCAACAATACCTACTTCACTCACGGTGCCCCCACATTCAAGCGTGGAGCGAGGCACACAAAGCTCCAGCTCTCACTCTCAACTTCCACCGCGGTCGTCGCCGCCAAGCCCTCCACTCACAGGCTTCGCGTTAATGTACCCTTTAATTACTCTCAAGGAAGTAAATAAGGCAGGCGATATAGTCTTTGGTGGGTCACCACCAATTAATAAGGAAGTCGCTATCTGGAAGATACTCTCGTGGGTTGACAAACATATTAGGTATGATTACTCAAAGGCGTCAGCATCGATAGTAATTTATAACCCTGATAGTGAAGAAGTACCTAAGTACCAAAGCCCTCTTCGAACAATTAATAAAGGCACTGGGATATGCGCCGACTATGCAATCCTGATCTCCTCACTACTAGTTTACGCAGGAATAGACTCCTACATATTAGTAATTGACTCTTCAACCCTTAGACACGCTGCTGCAGTTGCCGTGGTGGATAACACGCCTTTCGTGCTTGAACAACACCCTCCGCCTATAGAATTCCAAGATTATTATGAGTATATGCTCGGAAGCTTGAGTTTAGTTAGAGACAGTACACTCTACCACGTAGTAAGGAAGGACGGGAAATTAGCACTTAGGGAAGTTAGAATTCCTCAATCATGGTTACGTGACAGTTATCCTGAGGACTACACGCCTGAGTCATTAGCTTATGACGTCCTACGGGCAGCTGAGACGTTGTCGAATAAGAGGATCATTCCTGACGCGGGACTAAAATCCCTCATCGCATGTAACTATTCCGCCATCCAGCTGTCTCCACGCATAGGACTTGCTGGCTTGGAGTATGTTAACACAATTAATTTTTATAGTCCTGCATTAAAGCACGTATACGCCCTATATTATGCGGAATACTTGGTGGAATTTCTGAGCCAACTCAACGCTAGCCGAATATACGCCTATGTCTCATTCACAAAAGGAAAGTTTGTAGTAGCATATGCATACACTCCCGCACCTGAAGTTAGGCTTGAAAGACGTAACGGGTATGTTCAAATAGAAATCCACTTTAAAGAGCCAGTAAAAGAAGTTGCAATACTATACTACAACCCCAGAAACGACTATAGTATCGCTGGCGTATTACCTAAAGGATGGCACTACAAAGACATCTGGACAATAACGGCGTTACGGTGGGAATACACGCCCATGTACCTTAAAGCGATGTGGGTTGAACCCTCAGACCTAAGGAACACCTGCATAGGTGTGATCGTAGATGGAGAAGCCCTCTACGCATCTTGTCACCAGTCGTCAGAAAGCTAAGACATAACTATGCTTCTTTCCCTAGCTACGGATTGACAGAGACAAATGACATTATCTGTAATTTCATTCAACCGCATATGAAGGTGAAACAGGAGGGTAATAAAATGATTTAACATAAGCCGTTTTCTTAGGATCCCATACCCTTAAACACCGTCATTATACTGGCAAATGAGGGAATCAAAGAGAGAATAGTAGTTAAAATTAACTCACAAAGTGCTGTAATCAGGGAACAATTTACCTTCGTAAAGGTAGGCAACGATAATCCGTCGAGCTTCCGCAAAGGGAACTAATTACATCAACACACGAGAATAGTTCAATTAGGTACGCGTGTAAAAATGGAGGTTTTGGCGCCGGGGGCGGGATTTGAACCCGCGTGGGCGCGTAGCCCACCGGCTCTCCAGGCCGGCCCCTTAGGCCGCTCGGGCACCCCGGCTCCAAGTAAGTTGTTTGTTGCGTGGTTTTAAAGCATGGGGTTCATTAAGGGGGTGGTTGCCCTACTTACCAGAAATAACTTGGGGTTTCCCTTACCTTAAAAGTTCTAATTCTATGTATACGTCGTCCGGTACCCTTACCCTCATTATTTGTCTCATCACTTTCTCGTCGGCCGCTATGTCTATGAGGCGCTTGTGTATCCTCATCTCCCACTTCTCGTAGACCTTGGTGCCTTCGCCGTGCGGTAGCCTCAGCACCGGGACTACTAGCCTCTTAACCGGTAGGGGGACTGGCCCCTTTACCTCAACGCCGGCTTTCTTCGCTATGCTCACTAGCTGCTCCGCTACGGCCGTTAGGTGCTGGACGTTGGTGCTCCACAGCCTGATCCTTACTTTGCTTGTCATGGCGGCATACCCTTAAGGTTTGTGGGGTTGGTTAGTTAAAAGGCTTTTACTTCTTCCTGATCTCCACGGCCTTTGGCTTAACGTCCATCACGACACCGATGCCGATGGTCTTACCCATGTCCCTCATGGCGAACCTGCCGAGCTGCGGGAACTCTGAGTACTTCTCTAGCACCATCGGCTTTATTGGCTTGAACTTCATGATCGCTGACTCACCGGGCCTCACGAACTGCGGGTTCTTCTCAGCTATCTTGCCGGTCTTCGGGTCTAGCTTGCCGGGTATCTCAATGATCCTGGACGCTATTGAGGCTGTGTGGGCGTGGATCACCGGGCTGTAGCCTACGTGGATCGCCGTTGGGTGCCATACGACGTAGACCCTAGCGGTGAACTCGTCCACCACGGTTGGCGGGTTGTCTAGGTGGCCCGCCACGTCACCTCTCCTGATCTGGTTCTTGGCGACGCCTCTGACGTTGAAGCCTATGTTGTCACCAGGTATTGCCTCCTGAAGCTTCTCGTGGTGCATCTCGATTGACCTGACTTCACCGACGACGCCTGGAGGCATGAACACTACCTTGTCGCCGACTTTCAGCTTGCCGGTCTCCACCCTGCCGACTGGGACAGTGCCAACGCCGGAGATGCTGTAAACCTCCTGTATCGGGATCCTGAGCGGCTTGTCTATGGGCTTCGGCGGCGGAGTTACTGAGTCAAGGGCCTCCACGAGTGTCGGGCCCTTGTACCAAGGCATGTTCGGCGACTTCTCGATAATGTTGTCGCCAGTCCATCCGGATACTGGCACGAAAGGTATCTTGTCAACCTTGTAGCCGAGCCTCTTCATGAAGTTCTTCAACGTGGTCACTATTTTGTTGAACCTCTCCTGACTCCACGGCGGGTCAGTAATGTCCATCTTCGTGACGGCGACGATCACCTGGTCGATGCCCATGGTCCTAGCCAGTACGATGTGCTCCATAGTCTGACCTTCCCTGCTCATGCCGGCCTCGAACTCGCCGGTCTTTGCGGAGACCACGAGTAACGCTACGTCAGCTTGGCTGGTTCCGGTGATCATGTTCTTGATGAAGTCCCTGTGGCCGGGGGCGTCGATGATGGTCCAGTAGTACTTTGGCGTCTCGAACTTCATGAAGGTTAGCGCGATGGTTACGCCCCTCTCACGCTCCTCCTTTAACCTGTCAAGGAACCATGCGTACTTCTCTGATTCCTTACCTCTCTTCTTGGCTTCCTCCTCCACTTCCTTAACTATCTTAGGGTCTAACGCACCTAACTTCAGTAGCATGTGGCCCACTAAGGTACTCTTACCGTGGTCGACGTGCCCGATGACGACCAGGTTTAGGTGTTCCTTCTTTGGCTTACTCATTACACATCACCCCTACACGGCATCAAGTAGTTATGGTGAGTACCTTATAAAAGTTTTTTAATGAGGGGCGAAAACTGCCTTACCTGGAGCTTAGGGCTATCCTCTCTATCTCCTCTTTCCTCGCGATGGCATAGCTCCTCGGGTCGTTGTTCGCGGCGTTTATGATCTCATCAGCTAAGCACTCAGCGATGCTCTTCGGAGACCTGAAGGCCGCATTCCTAGCCCCCTCAGTGAGGTGTCTGAGGGCTAGGTCAACACGCCTTAAGGGTGCAACGTCCACGGCGACGTGGTAGATTATGCCACCATACATTATCCTCGTGGTTTCCTCCCTTGGGGCAGCGTTCTCTATAGCCCTAACCAGCACTTGTATGGGGTTCTCTCCTGTCTTAATGTGGATTATTTCGAAGGCGTGCTTCACTATATTGTAGGCTAGGTGCTTCTTACCAGCGTTCCTTCCGTGGCGCATGAGGTTGTTTATCAAGCGCTCAACTATGGGTACTTCAGCCTTCCCGAACCTTCTGTGCTCATGCCTTCCGCCAGTGTGGGGCAGGTACACTGGCCTTAACGATATGTACTTCTTGAGGCTAGGATCCCTAACCACCACGCCCTCGAAATTCCACTTACCGAAGAGCTTTATCTCGATGGTTCTTGTCGTGTACTCACCCGCGCTCATGTTTACCACTCAACCCTAGGCAATTCCTCTGCAGAGCTTTAAAAGATTTTAAGTGTGACACGAAGCAGAGAGAGGCTATCGGATTCTGCGGGAGCGTGCAGTCGTCATGTGGGCTGATGAAGCAGGAGATAACCTCGTAAGGGTAACGGACGTGGAACCCTTCGTTACTGAGGCAGACGACTTCATGAGTGGGGCACTTACGTGTTACTTGGAACGAGGAGGCAGCGTTGTCCTGTACTACGTGCCGCTGGAGGTGGCTAGGGCTATAGCTAGGCTTAAAGCGATGGAGGAGGTAATTGAGGCTGCCCAAGACTTTAGGGACAGCATCTACGAGTTACTGATAATGATGGCGCCAAAACTCCGTGGTCTCGGAGAATCCATAGAGATGGTTGTAATAGATGGGTATAACGAGAAGAGCGCAACATACAGCGCCAGTCTCTACCTAAACGCTGACGGAATCAAGGTTAAGTACACGTTAATCCCTAGCCACGCAATATTCCTTGCGATGCTCTTCAATAAGCCCATATACGTCACAGAGGAAATCGTTAGGATTTCACAGGAACTCGAGGGCGTAGGTGAGGAAGACGAGTTCTACGATGAGTTCGAAGATGAATTCTAGCGTGAATGTTGCAGGAGTTCCTGTAGGGGCAACCTTGACCTAAGTTTATTGCGGAGGCTAAAGGATGTGGGTCGCTGTTAGCGCACAGGCTTCTGCTTCTTACCCTTAATTAGGGCGTCCAGTGAAACGCCGTTGACCATTATCACCTTGTACCTAACCCCGGGTAGGTCGCCGAGGGACTTACCCTGACTACCGCCTATGCCCGCTATTATTACTTCGTCGTGCTCATCAATGAACGTCACGCCGCCATCGTAGGGGACGAATGCGGTAACCACTTTCCCATTCTTTACTAACTGCACCCTAACACACTTCCTGAGAGCCGAGTTAGGTTGCCTAGCCTCAACACCGACCTTCTCGAGCACTATCCCCCTAGCCATGGGGGCGCCGCCGAGTGGGTCGTGCTTCTCCTTAAGCCTAAGCATCCTTATCCTGAACTCCTTCTGACTCCACCTAAACTTCAGCCTCTTCTGCCTTAACTTCCTCGCCGCATAAAGGCCGTAGGGTGATTTCTTACCAGGCATACCGACACCTCCTTGCCTAGTAGGGGTTACCTTTCATTTCCTTATAAGCGTTTACTCGTGTCATTCACGCGACCGAAACAACGTCTATGTCGTAGTACCTCTTCAGTATTAGCTTCGCTTTAGCGACGTTCCTCCCTCCCCTACCTATCGCTATCCCCCTGTCCTCAGGCGCTACCCTAACGTACAGCACCTTCCTCCCGTCGGGCATCTTGTTCAGTCTTATACCAAGAACCCTGGCCGGCAGGAATATGTTCTTGACGAAGTCCTCCAGCGTGTCGGCCCATTCAACTATCTCCACCCTCCTCCCTAGGATCTTAGATAACCTCTTCACGTTCCTACCCTTGGCACCGACAGCTAAGCCTGCCTGACCCGGCGGGACAACGAATACTATAGTCCCGGTGTCGTCATCGATTATGCAGTCCTTAGCGGATACTCCCGTGATGTCGCTCAGCAACGCAATGTACCTTAGTTCCTCTGCTGTTAACTTTACTGGCAAGCCCTCACTCACCCTCTTCCAGCAGGTTTGAGTCGCCCGGATCTATTATCGCTATGGTTGTTATTGGGAATGGCTTACCTACCGCTGTCCCCAACTCATAGCTACTGCCCGGGAACCTAATGACTTTAATGCCACTGAGCTTAGCGTAGTAAAGGACGTCGTCCTCAATGTGCTTCGGTAACTTCGTTGCTAAAACTACTCCTTTAGCCTTACCTAACCTTATTGCGTCTAAAGACCTCTTAGCACCTATCACGACCTTCCCGGTCTTTAGGAGACGCCTCAACTCGTTATCCAGAGAGGACGTCCTAGGCGTTCCTCCTCACCTCCCCCTACCTCTTACTCAAGGGTTTTATTTTAGTTGGGTCCATTTTAAGCTGTACCTTCGCGGTTCCGATGGGAGCTAGCTGACCTATGATTACGTTCTCGGTCACGCCGCGAATTAAGTCCACCTCGCTGTATGCGCTGGCATCGAATAGGTGCTTCACCGTGACCTCGAAGGCAGCTCTAGCTAGGACGCTGGGCTTCTCGCCAGCAACTCCGTGCCTACCTATCTGCCTAACGACTCCCGTCCTGGTCATCATGTCCGCCAGCAACATTATGTGACGTATGTCCACGTCAAGGCCCTGCTCATCCAGCGTGTTCTTTATCTCCCTGACGAGGGCCTCCCTTGCCGCCTCGATCCCGAGGACGTTTTCTATTTCGTGAATGCTGTTGGACTTCGTGCGGGTTGGGTCAACACCCTCCACCTTCATTACGGCCGCTAGGTTGGTTCCGTCAGTTATTAGGACGTAATATTCCTTCCCTGTCCCCGGGTCTTTACGCTTTTGCGGTATGACCTTCTTAATGTCCTTTATTCCCTTGAGCTTTATCCTGAGTATTCTGTCCCTGAATTTCTGCGCCTTTATAGGGTCCTTAGTAGGCATGTCGATTATTATGGTGTACGGATCGTCCGGATCGGGATTCACTTTACCTGCTAGGGACTTGCTCTTGGAAAGCACCCGTATTATGTCGTCCCTCGTAAGGCCCTTATCTTGGAGCATGACGGGATCCAGCTTAATCACTAGTTGCTTGGTGGCGATGGATATGTCAACGACGTCCACCACGTTCTCTATGCGGGTCATCTCTATCCTTCTAGCAACCTCTATCGCCTTCTCTCTGTCGTACTTATGCTCCTCATCCAGGTGTATCTCCATCATCGGTGTTTCAGGCGTTTTCCTTGCGTCAACTAACTCTATCAGCCTAGGGAGACCTAGGGTTACGTTTAACTCCTTAACACCTGCGTAGTGGAAGGTTCTCAGCGTCATCTGCGTGCCGGGCTCACCTATGGACTGGGCAGCAACGGTTCCTACGGGTTCGCCAGGATCGACTATGGATCTTAAGTACGTCCTTACCACATCATCACGGATCGTTCTTAATTCATCGTCGCTTAGCTCTATCCTCGTGCTGATTCTGAATAAAGATGTCACTAGTTCAAGGTAGATGCCTTCCGGGAGTACTTCCTTAGCTACCTCTGAGATCGCGATGACTTTCCTAGCCCTATCAATGAGCTCGTTAAGTTTCTTCCTTAACGCATCCTCATCCTCGACACCGAAGTCCAAGACCTCCCTCAGGAGGGCCTTACGCACCTCCTCCCTAAGTTCCTCCGGTATTTTCCTTCTCGTCGACTTCATTACATGCTCTACTAGCCTGTCCGGCCGTGTTATCTCCTCTAGAACCTTCTCTGCCTTGATCCTCTTAGCTTCAGCACCACCCTTCCTCCTCTTCTTGCCTGTTTTCTTACCCGTCATTTCTTCCACCCCACATGCTTTTCAATGATTCTCTCTACGTTGACTGCCTTGCCGAAGGACGTGTTCTTCGGATCAACGCCGTCCTCGCCGTACTTGAACTGCACTAGCTCACCGTACGCGCTCCTCACGGTTCCATCGTACTCGACGACCAAGTCTATGAGTGAGTTTATGAGTCGGCGCTGCATGTAGCCACTCTGCGATGTTCTAACGGCGGTGTCTACTAATCCTTCCCTACCTCCGGCTGCGTGGAAGAACATCTCTATGGGGTTTAACCCTTTGACGAATGAGCTCGCTACGAAGCCCCTTGCTTCAGGACCTATGTCGCCGCGCTTGAAGTGCGGTAATGTCCTCCCTCTGTAGCCTCTGGAGATTCTCTGACCACGTACTGACTGCTGGCCCAGCATGGCGGTCATTTGGGTTATGTTTAACGCGCTCCCCCTAGCACCGGTCTTAGCCATTATGAAGACATTGTTGAAGGGGTCTAGGTACTTAACAGCCCTTTCACCCGCCTTGTCCCTCGCTTTCGATAGGACATCGAGGATCTTAATCTCTAGGGTTTCCTCAAGCGTTCTTCCCGGCATGGGTTCGAGCTTCCCTTCCCTATACATCTTTATTAATTCCTCGATCTCCTTCTTGGCCTCCTCAACGACCTCCTTGATCTCATCGTAGGCCTGCTCAGGTATCATTATGTCGGCGAGCGCCATTGTGAAGCCTCGCATCTCAATGAATCTCAGGAATAGCCTGAACGCCTTGTCCATGAACTCCTTGCCGAAGGTGTTCCCGTACTCCCTAACTAGGAAGTGGAGCATTGATTCGGGCTGCTGCGCACCTATCGCCGCTTTGTCGAGGACTCCCAAGAGTAGTTTGCCCTTCTTGACGACTAAGTATGAGTCCCAGAAGCACTCCTCATCCGTACACTTGAGTACGCCACTTGAGATCTTGGCTTCCTTCGAGAAGTTGAAGTTCTCCGGTAGGAGCAAGCTTATTATCTGCTTACCGGTCCACACCCGCTTCGGGGAAAGAACAGCGGGTTCCGGGATCTCACCATCGTAGTTAATGCTTGCTAACAGGTCTGAGACCTGATCCTGCGTCAGCAACGTAACCTTGGATGAGAGCAGATAAGCACCACTGATGTAGTCCTGGATACCCCCTATTATTGGGCCTCCGTACCTGGGGCTCAGGATGTGCTCCTGCACTAGGAGTAGCGTCTTAGCCTCCGCCCTAGCCTCAATGTTCTGGGGTACGTGGAGGTTCATCTCGTCTCCATCGAAGTCCGCGTTATATGGCGGGCACACGGCTAGGTGTAGTCTGAAGGTTCTGCCTGGCAGAACCCTAACTATGTGACCCATTATGGACATTCTATGGAGTGATGGTTGCCTGTTGAATAGCACTATGTCGCCGTTAATCAAGTGCCTCTCAACCACGTAGCCGGGCTTGAGACTTTCGGCAACTGCCTTCAGGTCCTTGATGAACCTTAAGTCTATCCTTCTTCCTGTGGGGTCTATGACGTAGTTTGCGCCGGGGTACTTGTTGGGGCCGTTGAGGACGTACTTCCTTATCTCGTCAATGTTCCATGGCGTTACCCTAACAGGGACCGTTACAGTCTTAGCGATCTCTATGGGGACGCCTACCTCATTTATGCTTATGTATGGGTCTGGGCTGATCACTGTTCTGGCAGAGAAGTCAACCCTCTTACCCGATAGGTTCCCTCTGAACCTGCCCTCCTTACCCTTCAGCCTCTGCGCCAGGGTTCTTAGCGGCATCCCAGATCGCCTCCTTGCAGGAGGCACGCCAGGCACTTCATTGTCTATGTACGTGGTTATGTGGTACTGGAGGAGTTCCCAGAGATCCTCGACTATGACTTCAGGTGCCCCGGACGCTATGCTTTCCCTGAGCTTCTCATTGGTTCTGACGATATCC
>JALSOX010000019.1 GCA_026986255.1 Desulfurococcales archaeon | reverse complement strand
GGGGACGGAGGGATAAGTACCTTATTGATTGCTACGTTGCTCCCAAACTTAACTCCAGTATCGCTAGGTTCCTCCTCATTAGGAAGTTACCTAGGAACACGCAGGTCGTGGAGGAACCCTCGTTTAGCGCGAGAATAATTGAACGTGTCGAGCAAGGTATGTCGGGGTTGCTTTCCGACGCGTCAAGAGCGTGGAGTGCCCTCTCTAATCAGTCAACAGCTATTGAGTTACTGAGGAAGGAAATCCCCGAGGAGTACGTAGAGCCGCGTCAGCAGAGGAACATCCTTCGATTCCCGTTCATGGATCCGAGCATTAGGGTGCGGGAACGTATCCTCCACGTGAACCTAGGAATACTTAGGGATATATTGAGGGGACTATGCTTGGATAAACCAATACCGCCAACTATGTGGCAACCAGTGCATGTCCTCGTAGGTTTAAGCGTCAAGGACAGTCAAGCATACTTATTCATGGGTAGGTCAAGGATTTCCTCTAAAGCGCTCAGCGTTTTCATATTTAAGACGAACCTACGTAACGAGCTCCTAGACCAAGCAAACATTCTGAAGTGATGCGGAGCTAGCAATACTTTAAATTCCGCAGATACACTTAGGTTGAAGGAGGTTTGGAAGGGCAGGATGAGTAGATGGCCTAGTAAGGATGAGAACCTACATAAAAGACTGCACCTAAAACACGAACCCATAAAGTACGAACCCATAACCGTCACTGACGCCCTACACGCGCTGAACCTCTACCTGAAAACCGTAATTGAGCTTGGTACGTACTCCTACCTATCAGGGGAGGAGACCGTGGCTAGGCACATTATCGAGCTCGAGAACACCATCGACAACACCGCTTACCAGTTGCTCATCCATGCCTCACTAACTGTTGGGCATAACATAAGCAAGGCTATGGGCTCACTCCCGCTCTACATATATGTCCTAGGGGTAGATAAGATAACGGATGCTTTCAAGGACCTAGCGTTCCTAACGTTATTGGGTTACAGACCAAGTAACGAACTCTACCGGTACTACGTTTTCTTAAGTGACGTGATCAGGGCTAAGGTACCTGGGAGTAAGTTGGCAGGCAAAACGATGGGCTGGATTCAAGAGGAATACGCTGTTGAGCCAATAGCCATACTAAGGGAGTCGGCGTGGATCCTGATTCCCGATGAGGATGAGGTCGTGCGTCCAGGCGACGTGGTTTACTTCTCGGGCGTGAAGGAGAACGTGAACGAACTGCTAAAGTCCATAGGGTTAGAAGAAATAACAGGCATGGAGCCACCGCCAGGAATAGAGGCAATCATGAGCCACATAGACTCAATGATAGACACAGTGAACTTACTCAACGACTTAGCCCACTACCAGCTCAAAGCGCAGGATCCTGAAATGATTGAGGAAGTCATGGAGATAGAGATGTTCTTCGATAAGCTAAGGCTTAAGGTTTCAGAAATGATCATGGACTCCAGTAACCTCGACTCCAAGGACAAGTTCTCACTTCTCACGCTAGTGACCAGGCTTGAGGACATTACGGACGCGTTCGCATACGCCTTAACGCTTCCCGCGAAGGACGAGTACAAGGAAGTGCTTTCACGTATGGTTGAGGGATCGGGTGAAAAGGTTCGGCTATTCTACGTTGCGTCAAGAGTGAACATAGCTAAGCTAGCTGACGAGCTTGAGGAACTAGGAGCGACCGTCTTGGCTGTTAAGAAGCAGGGTGACTGGATAGCTATCACACCATACAACATCGGCAAGCTCGTCGCTGAGCCGGGAGACGCGCTCCTAATAATGTACCCGGTAGTGCTGGAAGAGGATTTAATGAACTTCATGAGAAGGTATAGCACTGAGTCAGAAGAGGTTGGCGGTGAAGAGGAGGAGGAAGAGTGAAGATTACCTCGGTAACAGCGCCTTAGTAGCCGCACCCAGGAGGGTCACTAACTCCACGAACCTAAGCACGTCAACGGCGTCCTTAGCCTTAAACCTAATGGTGAACGCATCGACACGTTCAGCACTGGGATGAGGCTCGCGAGCTCAGCTACGATCTCCCTCTTAACCTCAATCAGCACTTCCGCACCATTAGCGAGTTTGAGTGGGCACGCCTTACCGGATTTCAGGACGCTCCACGCCTCCCTCACCCCCTCCCTAAGCTTCTGCACTACCTCGTGTAGCGGTGGGTTAAGGGAGGCCGACCACGCCACACCCTTCTTTAACGGAACAAACACTGCCCATGGCGTATGCTTCTCCACATGCTCCCTCAACGCCTCGTCGCCAGCAACCATCACCACAGGCACGTCGTACTCGCCCGCATACAGAGCGTTAAGGTAGTATTCACTCGCCAGCTCCCCATTCACGTAGACCCTCTGTATAGTGGATGAACTCATCGTGTGGCTGAGGTACGCCTCACTCAAACCTGCTGGAGCATGATAACCAATGAAGAAGGCGGCATCGTACCTCCCCTTCTCTAAACCATGCACCATTGAGAAGGGTCTTGGAAATCCTTGAAGGAGCCAAGCGCTAGTTTTGAGTTCTGCGTAGATAACGTTAGTCACGTACCCATGACTATCGGCTATGACCACGTGCTCGAACCCGCACTTATAGAGTTCCTCAGCAACCGAATCCACGGTCAAAGTAATTAACTTTCTCGCATCCCCGTAGAGAGGCTGACCGGGGATTAGCTGTAGCAGACCAGCAACGCCGTAGCAAAGTTTATATGATTGTATATGTTTTTATATGTTTTCTTGGAGGTTGTTATGGAGGAGTATTTGAGTCCTCGTGACACATGTAGATTGCTTGGTATATCTTATATCACGTTGTGGGGGTGGATACGGGAAGGAAAAATCAAGGTTGTTAGAAGTCCTAGTGGAAGATACCTTATTCCACGTAGTGAAATAGAGAAACTTAAGGGAGAAGAAAGGAGGGGGAGAAAGCTAGAGCCGTCATCTATGCAAGAGTGAGTTCTAGTAAGCAGAAGGAGCGGGGAGACCTTGACCGCCAAGTAGAGCTTTTAAGAAAGCTTTTAAGAAAACATGCTGACGAGAAAGGGTACATCATAGTAGACATCATAACAGATGTTGTGTTGGTAGTGGGCTAAAAGAGGAGCGAAGAGGATTAAAAAGCTCCTAAAAATGGTTGCTGATGAAAGAGTGGATATAGTGCTGATAACTTACCGTGATAGATTGACACGATTCGGGTTCAAGTACTTACAGTTCTTCTTCGAGAAACACGGTGTTAGGATAGAGTAGGTGCTTCACGAGGAGAAAGAACCATTAGAAGAGCTTATAGAAGACTTCCTGACAATAATAGTATCATTTGCAGGAAAAATGTACGGTAAGCGTAGTCACAAAAGTAAAGAAACTAGTAGAACACAATAAAAGATTCCTGCAAGAAACACTACCGATAGACATAGGGAAATTGCTAGAGAAGAAACAATAAGTTTATATACAAGATAACACTCAGTGCCTCCGATGAGGGGGAGGATCACCCGTAGTGTATGGGTGGTTCCCCGAGGAGAATACATGCTAACCCTCAAGGCACAAGGAGTGCTGGTAGATGGTTCTCTTAACGAGCTACGTGAAGAACTCTATATGTCTAGAAAAACAGTACAATACATCATTGATTGCTTATGGGAGCTAGACAAGCTACCAAGCATAAACCAGTTACACCAGATGTTCTACAGAATGCTTAGGGAGCGGGGTTTTAGAGCACATCAAGCTAAACAAATATACAAGTATGCTTTATCCATTGTGAAGTCAGCTAAGGAGAACAACAGGAAGAAACCAGTACTGAGGAAGCTATCAGCACGTCTAGACAAGTATGATGCTAGGGTAGAATTAGAGAACCAGCTAGTAGTTGCCAAGTTGAGGAATAGAGTGTTCAAGATAAAGCTACTACACTGTAGAGAATACGTTGAGAAGTTTCTAGGAAGGAAATGGTACGAGGTAGTAATCGGTATTGATAGGAGCGGTAGGATATGGGTAAACATACTGTTTAGATGGAGTTATGAACCATACAAGTCTAGGAGAATCCTTTCCCTAGACATCAACCTTAGGAAGATAGTTATCTATGATAGTAGAAGCGTTAGGAGAGTTGATACTAGGTTCGTGGAAGCGTTTTCGTTAAAAGTTCATGCTGAGAGGATTCAGAAGAAATATCCGAAGATGTGGAGGTACAATGAGAGGATACTTGGTAGGGTAAGGAATCTACATAGACGTTCGAGGAACATAGTGGTTGACTGGTGTAGGAAGTTCGCTAAGTACATAGTTCTTAAGGCTAGGAGGACTAGGAGTACTATCGTTCTAGAAGACCTTGAGAAACTATGGTTTAACTCCTCAAGGAAGTCTTCAAGCCTAGCTGATAGGTTGTCAAGATTTGCTTACCGTAAACTACAACAAGCAATCATAACCAAGGCGGTAGAGTACAATGTACCGATACTCTTTGTGAACCCTAGAGGGACATCAACCACGTGCCCACGATGTGAAGCAAAGCTAGACTATAACCATAGATCAGCAATATGTAGGAAATGTGGATTCGTAGCTGATAGAGATACAGTAGGGGCGATGAACATCTATCTATATGCTCTAAGGGGGATGTCTCCCCTCCATGGGTGGGGGAGGAACACTCCCCAAATGAACAATGAAACCCGAGGAAGGGGGAGAACAAAAGATGAACCAATGACCATTTATATGCATTCATATAAACTCATATAAAGAGGTGAACCCTTCGAGATCAACTGAGACGTAAGCCTTCAACCCTGCACTCAAGACTAACTCTTCCGAGAATATATTGCGTAGGGTTAGGGGAAATAATTAACTGTGTTGTGAACTGCTAGGACTTCCTGGTCTCGTACACAAGGTGCTTTACCTCAGGCAGAATTAATTCGTTAAGCGCCATTCTAACAGCGTCCTTGGAGCCCGGCGTAACGAAGATCAATGCAGAGTCAGTAACGCAGGCGTACGCACGAGTAGCTATTGCCGCCGTACCATGCCTCGTGAACGTTAAGTACCTGAAGAGTTCCCCGAACCCAGGTAAGTCCTTAACGCATAGCTCCTTAGCGACGTCCACGGACATATCCTTCCGGCTTATTCCCGTGCCCCCAGTAACTATGACCACATCACATTCCTTTACCGCCACAGTAATAGCTTTCCTTATCTCCTCACGCTTATTCGGGACGACAGCGGCGTTAATGAGTATGTGGCCAGCGTCAGTCACTAAGGAAGCCACGAGCGGCGTTACCTCATCCCGCCGCCGCCCCTCGTAAACGGCGTCGCTGGTTACGACAGCGCAGAAGCGAACCACTAAGCTCTCTGCGGCTTTCCTATGCTCTTCAACGGGACTCAACCTCCTCCCCTCCTGTCACTCTCATACGCCTCAACAATGTCGTACCCCATTAACTCTCTGAACTTCTTACGTCCTTCAGGCGTCATCCTAGTTGGATCCCAAGGAGGGTCGAACACAACATCCACATTAACGTCCTTAACACCCTCAACGCTTTGGGCCGCTAAGTAAACCCTGTAAGCTATCATGTTTGCGAGAGGACATCCGGGCGCTGTGAGCGTCATCTTAATATTCACGACCCCATCATCGGTGACGTTGACCTCGTAAATCAACCCTAGGTCCCACACGTTGATCGGTATCTCCGGATCGTAAACTTGCTTTAAGGCCTCTATGACCCTCTTCCGTATTTCCTCCTTATTTGTAGCCAACCTTTAACGCACCTAAAGAACTTGGTTGAGCACCCTAATAAGGGCAATGCAGTGCCTCACACCAAGTTACGTGCTGGGCCGTGATGCCGTGTTTTGCCGGTCGTTACCGCCGCCGAAGGCTTGACGTATGAAGGACCTAACGCTGTACCCCAGAGCCGCTACCGAGGCTACGAACAGCGGGTACTCGCCGACAACGTAGTATATTCTCGACACTATGCTCATCGTTGCCGCCTCCTGCACCCCAACACCTATGTAGGTTAAGAGGAGCGTCTGGATGAACTCGAATATCCCGATACCTCCAGGCGTTATGGCTGGCAGCAACCAGATTATTGTGTAGAGTGAGTCAAACGTTAGGAAAGCCTGCGGCATGCTCAGGTGAGTGCCCGCAATCCCCGCTACGGCCATCCCGAATACCGCGTTAGATAGCCTCTCACCAAAAGCCGCTAGAGTAGCTAGTAGGAGAAGCTTCTTATACTTCTTTATCTTCCCCATACATAATTCATAATTCTTGGCGAAGCCTGCGACGCTAATGCCGAACCTCGAGAAGAACCTATCGGCAAGGCGTTCGACCCTCCTGGATTTAGGAAGCATGTAAACCCCCGTATTAACGAGTAGAAGCCCTAATGCAGGAAGGCCTAGGACTATGAAGAGTATTGGCGGAGCGTTAATTAGTATGAGTGATAGGAGGGTCGTCAAGAAAATCGTTAGAGATACTATGAGTCTATGCATTAGTATGGACGCTATGCCCTCCTCCCTGTTCAGCGACCCCAGCTTAAGTACGAGGAACAGTTTGGCGACTTCCGTTGCACCGCCAACAGGCACTATGAATTCAACGAATATTGCGGCGAAGGTTATCTTAAGTATCCTTAGGGGGTTGACCTTCCTGAAGGTTCTAATTATTATCCACCACGCTAGAGCATGACATGTTATTGCCGCAACCCTAGCGATGTAAGCCACCACAGCATCCTCGACATCACCTCTAGATATTATGTAGAAGAACTTCAGGAAGTGTCCTTTATATATATAGAGAAATATCACGGCATACGCAATCACCCCTATAACAATACCCATCACTGTCAGTCGCTTCGAGTACTTCACCCTACTCAATGACAGACCCTACCTGTACACTGAGTAAAGTATTTCATTAAAAGCGTGACCGTTACGTTAATTACTCCTTAAGCGCATCCTACTAACAACATTAGTCGTCTGGCCTGCTCGGGTAGAGAATTATAGACAATTGTTTATACCGACCTTCAACAAAAACCTAAACAATAAAAAGGGGGCTCCCATATTCGACTTAGGTTAGGGACTCATGGTATCAATCAGGGATTGGGCAACGTACACACCCTCCAACACTGCCGAGGTCGAGGGCAGGAGGGTGCCGTCTCCCGCGATAGATGAAGATGAAATCACCATGGCTTACGAGGTTCTTAGCAGGGTCAGCTTAACCCCCAACACCCATCTTATCTTCGTGGCAGACACTAACAATCACCCTCCCGACTTCCACGTCGTTCCTGAGTTACTGGGTATGGGTGGGCTTAAGGTAACTGTGCTTAACTCCCTCGATGATGGCATAGAGCAAGCGATCCGAAGCGTCCCTTCAGTAATGGTCGTCGTTAGGGGAGAGCCTCCCGCAGCATCAGTCGCTATAGAGTTCCGCAAGAAGGGCAGAGTCGATGTCCTGAAACATGAGGTACGTAAGGAGTTCATGGGCTTCATGAGGACGTCCCTTACCGACGAAAGGGCCCTCTCAGACCTTCTCTCAGAAATAACCCTATCCAACCTCCCGAGGATAATCAAGAAGCTGTTCAGAAGCCGGAGCAGGATGTCCAGCATCGGAGTTGTTAGCGGGTACATGAGTAAGCCTAAGATCCTTGAGAAGACCATAGCGTCACTTAAACTCAAGTCAGCTGACCTAAGCCCTGTGAAGGAAGTGTTAAAGGCAGGCTTCAAAGGACACATAGCTGCGGCACTCTCCTTAGTTAAGGGTTTGGAGAGATGCTGCAACATGGGGAAAACTAAGATGTTATTTATAGGTGAGGCAACAGGTGGGGGAGTCTACGTAGTTGTTATGAGGTGTAAGTCCAAGTAGGAGGTGCGTGTCTTGCGCGACGTCTTCATAGTTGGTGTGGGCTTAACTGAGGTAGGCAAGAGAGTAGATGTTTCGTTGAGAGACCTAGCCGCGGAGGCTATGGTGAAGGCGATGGGGGACGCTGGTAACGAGAAGCCTGATGCAATCGTCGTTGGGAACATGCTCAGTAGCTTAGTAGAGCAGGAAAACCTCGCAGCCCTAATAGCTGACCACGTGGGGTTAAGGGGAATCAGCGGCTTTAAGGCAGAGGGGGCCTGCGGTTCCGGTGGGGCTGCGTTACTGGCCGGCTACTCCCTAGTGTCGTCAGGGTTGTTTGATAAGGTCCTAGTAGTGGGCATAGAGAAGCTACATGAGCGACCCACCCCCGATACTGCCCGCGGCCTAGCATACGCTGCTGACGCGGACTACGAACTCATCTACGGCATAAGCTTCGCTGGCTTGAACGCCTTAGTGATGCGGTATTACATGGATAAACACGGCGTCACGCGTGAGGAGATGGCTCACTGGGCAGTAATGATGCATGAGAATGCTTACCATAACCCATATGCTCAGTTAAGGAAGAGAATAACGCTGGAGACCGTGATGAATTCCCCCGTGATAGCTGACCCTGTAAGGCTGTTTGACTCATGCCCACTTAGTGATGGCGCGGCTGCAATCATGCTCGTCTCTGAGGAGTACCGGAAGCTAAACGACACGCCCGTGAGAGTTGCTGGGATAGGTAATGCCCTCGACAGCCCTGACCTCTCGTCAAGGTTCGAGCTGGATAGGTTCTTAGCGGCTAAGCTCTCGACGGAGAGGGCCCTTAAGATGGCTAACGTAAGTATTAACGACGTCGACGTTGCTGAGATCCATGACGCGTACAGCATAGTTGCAGCGATAAGTATCGAAGAGATAGGGTTCGCCGAGAGGGGTAAGGCCCCGAAGCTCTGGGCGGAAGGTAGGTTCAGGCCAGGAGATAAACCCGTGCTTAACCCTTCAGGAGGTCTTAAGGCTAGGGGTCATCCAGTGGGTGCTACTGGCGTGTATCAAGTCGCTGAGATAGCCATGCAGTTACGCGGCGATTTCCCGGGGTTGAAAGTGGGTGGTGAGGTCGGGCTAGCGCAGAACATAGGTGGTGTTGGTTCAAACGTAACCACCGTTGTTTTGATGAGGTGATATACGTGACCACCATCCAGAGGATATGGCGTTTAAGGAACCGCCTAATAAGGCTCTCAGGCACTAAGTGCCAGGACTGTGGCTTCGTCGCCTACCCCCCTAAGGCTGCGTGCCCAAAATGCGGTTCCAGGAACCTCATCGAGATAGAGCTACCGCGTGAGGGTGAGGTACTGACCTACACCGTGCTTAACGTACCTATTAAGGGGTTTGAGCAGTACGCACCCCTAATAATAGCGATCATAAAGCTGGGGGACGCGAAGGTTCTGGCACAACTGACGGACGTGAAGCCTGAGGAAGTACGGGTAGGTATGAAGGTGCAAGCCACCATCAGGAGAACAGCGCCCACCCTAGACGGCGTGGTGCCTTACGTAGTTAAGTTCAAACCCATTAGAGGTGAGGAAACTAGCCCAGAAAAGAAGAGAGCGGAAACCGTGGAGGCCGAGGCCAGCCCTTAGCCCCTCACTTAGCTTAGAATACTCGGCAAGAAACATACATTTATATTTTGGTGTTTTGCTCTAGGCTTTTGGTGATCCGAATGCATGAGGCAGCTAATATTATCGAGTATTCTGAGTTTGCCAAGGTGGACTTAAGGGTTGGCTATGTGAAGCATGCGGAACGCGTACCGGGATCACGTAAGCTAATACGCCTAATAGTTGACTTGGGTGAGTTGGGTGAGAGGCAAATCCTGGCTGGCCTAGCTAAGTGGTATGCCCCAGAGGATCTCCAGGGTAAATACATTATCGTGGTGGCGAACCTTAAGCCCAGACGTATGATGGGTCTAGAATCTCAGGGGATGTTGCTTGCAGCAGGCTGTGGTGAGGGTGAGACGCCCGTAATATTGACCGTTGAGAAACCCGTGAAGCCGGGTACTAAGATCTGTTAATCTTTCCTTCCCTTCACCACGTGTACTCCATGAATTCAGCCGGTGATGGGTAGAGGTTTACTCTTAGTATCTCCTGCTTCTTTAGTTCGATGTACTTCTCGATGAGTTCTCGCGGGAATATCGGTCGCAGGAACTCTGAGTCAGACTCGAGTTCCTCCAGCGCCTCATCCAAGCTTTTTGGCAGTGTCTTTATACCTAGCTCCTTGACCTCCCTTTCACTCATGTGGTAAATGTTCCGCTGTATCGGGTCTCCCGGATCTATCTTCCTCTTTATCCCATCCAAGCCTGCGGCCAGTATCGCTGCCGACGCTAGGTACGGGTTTGCCAGCGGGTCGGGAGGCCTAAACTCTACCCTGCGCTTCTTGGGTGATGGGGTCCTAGGGACTCTGACTGCTGCAGACCTGTTTGCGATTCCCCACGCTAGGTATATGGGGGCTTCGTACCCCGGCACTAGCCTCCTGTACGAGTTGGTCGTCGGAGACACTATTGCTGCCAGTGCACGTCCGTGATCCAGCAACCCACCTATGAAGTACCTGCAGTACTGGCTTATGCCGTGAGAGTCTGAATCATCGCTGAATACGTTAATATTGCCCTTCCAAAGGCTGGCGTGGATATGCATGCCTGAGCCGTTATCGCCGAAGACCGGTTTCGGCATGAAGTTCGCGACGTATCCCCACGTCCTTGCTATGTGCTTAGCAACGAACTTTATCGTGAGGATGTCGTCCCCTAAACCCACCGCGTCCTGCGACGCTGTCGATATCTCGGCTTGGTTTGGAGCTACTTCATGGTGATGTATTGTTGCCTTAATGCCCATCTTCCGTAATGCCCTAACGATCTCCCACCTCACGCCAGCTACGGGGCTGTCGCTGTCAGTTACTTCGTACGCCCTCTTCGTTGGTAGTGACCAAGTCGGGGGTTCTTCGTCATTAATTACCCTAGCTATTAACTCCCCCTTACCCACCTTGAATTCGACCTTATGAATGAAGAACTCCACTTCCGCACCCATCAATTCTCTGAAGCCGTGTTCCTTGGCGTAGCGTGAGGCGTTCCGTGCCACGCCTCTCGAGTTACCCCAGAACGGTTTCCCATCGACCCATATGTCGGCATGTACCCTTGCCCTCCTTTCGCCCCACGGTATCTTAGCTAGGGTTGACATGTCCGGCACTAGGTGTAGGTCGCTATCGCTTATGTCTGCTAAGTCAACCGATGATCCGTCGAAGAATACGTCTCCCTTGGAAGCTCTCTCGTAAGTCACTGAGACTGAGTGTAGTCTTCCGCGTAGGTCAACGTAGTGTACATCAACCCATTCAATACCGTCCGACATATCTTCGTGTGTGTTCTCCATCACTGTTCACTAAACTAACGTTATTTTCCGAACAAGAAATAAGGATTTCCTAATGAAAACGAACATTTAAATGATTGAACACGGAGAACTCATTGACGAAACGA
>JALSOX010000018.1 GCA_026986255.1 Desulfurococcales archaeon | reverse complement strand
GCGTTGCGGGAAGGATAGTAAGTAAAGGAAGCAATCTCTTACGGAAATCCGGTTCTCCTAGCGTTTTCTCGGAGGTTGACCCTGCTTGGATATACTAATTGCGGATCCTAGTTCAGGAACACCCTCAACTTCCTCTAAGTAAATGGCATCAACTAACAACTTACCACCACACTTAGGGCACTCACCTATCCCCTTACCTACGTAGTCTCCCTCCCTGAATTCCCTCCTTTCACTGTAGTCGCAATTACCACATTTGAGTTGAGTTACTATTACTTTCCTCTTGAGGGGCTCCTGCCTAGACTTCATGGCTGAAACCGTCATATACATTATGATGAATGCAAGGACAGCCAGAATCACTACCGTTATGGGGTCCAGCATTATGGATCACCCCGTTAAGTTATCCCTACGGTGTTCCCTATCCCTACAACTACCGCGATCCCATCCTTTGGCACTTTCTCCTTGATTATCCTCTTAACGATCTCTATGGCTTTCCTTACACCCTCGAAGATCTGTTTCGTCATGGTGTTTATTGCTTCCTCGTTAGACATTTTTATGACTACCGCGTCGAGCGGTATCCCATACTTTGTCGCTGCCCTCTCAATAGCTATTTTCTCTGGGCCTGGATCACCTATGGCCGCACCCACACCGTAGGCTACCTCACCTGTTTTTTCACTCTCCAACTTCAGTGCCGCGTCCACCGTTATTATTCTAGAGACACTACTTCCTAGGTCATTAATTATCTTCTCAACAGCCTCGCCCGGCCACCCAACCGTAGAGCCTGGACCCTTAGCCTTTATTACGTATACCTTTCGTCCCTCTATTTCAGTTAAGTAGTACACAGTTTCCCTTGATATTTCTACGGGTTCTGCATCGCCCTTGAGGTAATACGCCACTAGTGGTCCGGCACCATCACCTATGGGTGTCCCCTTCATGAATGAGTCCATGGCGTCATCATAGGCTTTCGCAAGCCTGACGACTTGCTGTAATTCTAAGGCAAGCTGCATCATTAGTATCCAGTTATTATACTTTAAACCTAGCTGGAAGTAATGCTTGACGATCTTGTTTATGAGTGTGAGAACCGATGAGATCTCTAGAAGTACTTCGGCGTTCTGCCTCTGAACTAAGGTTGCGTTAGGGAGGTTTTCCTCCACATACTTCCTTATTGAGTCGTCCCTGATCCTTATTAAGTGCCGCATCCTTCGTATGATATCTGTTGGCTCGATGTCAACCGGTGAGATCATGAAGAAGTTATCTATGAATCCCTCCAAGACCTTCCTGGGGTTCTCCACATTGAGCCTGCTGAGGTACTTTATGACTTTTCTCTTACTTTCATCCTCTATCTCAGTAAGTTGGATTATCTTCTTCCTAATGTATGATGAGTACCGCCATAACTGCATTTTCTGCGGTATGTCTGTGAAGTTAAGTAGGAATGACCCGAGAATTAGGAGCACTAGTATTGTGGATGCCCAGTCGTTACTCCCGTCCATCTCCCCACACCAGTTCCGTCCTCGTTCGTTTACCCTCTACGCCTTTTTAAAGGATTCACTCGGCCGTTATAAGCGGATTTCGGGGTTTGTTGTCACTATTACGTCATCATCATGCGTTATCAATATGGTCTCCTCAAATTGGGCCACTAAGCCCTCCCCCACTTCAACAAGCACTGGGTACTGATTTAGGTAACCCTTCCGTGCTAGTGAGGTTAACGACGCCCGTAAGTTCGGTACCGGACTCACATCAACTAACCACCGCTCGCAGAAAGGCAATGTCTTGAATCGGCGTATGATCTCGCTAAGTACCTTATGCTCTAACTCGTTTAGCGGCTTACCCTTCACTCTTCTCAATGAGTATATCTGGATCTTCCCTTTAGCTTCCTTAACCATACCTTTACCCGTGGTTACGAATGGCTCTATAGCGTATGCCTTGCCTGCCCTGAACCTCCCCAAGACGAAAGGATCGTTGTAGTTGGGTATTACCTCACCGCCGTGTATTAAGTAGCGTCCAAGGCTATGGCCTGATAGGTTCTTGATTACCTTGAACCCCACTTTCCTAACGGTGTTCTCTACCACTTTACCTACTTCCCTAAACCTTGCTCCTGGCTTCACAGCCTTTAAGGCCTTCATTAAGGCGTTATGAGCGGCTTCTGCCAGGGGTATTAGTTTGTCGTCCAGAACCACTGTCATGGCCGTATCTGCTATATAACCATTAACGTGCACCCCTATATCGACCTTAACTGCTGACGCATCCGGGACGACTTCGGCGTCATCTATGTAGGGGGTTCTATGGGCTGCCACTTCATTTATTGAGATATTTACGGGAAATGCTGGGAAGCCCCCCAATTCTTTGATTTCCCTCTCTATTGACTCAGCAATCTCAATAATCTTTACTCCCGGTTTCACTAGTTTCCTGACGTTTTTCTTAACTCTGTAGGCTATCTCACCTGCCTTAACGTAGTACTTGACTACATTGTTGATTTCCTCTGTGTCCATATGTCTTGACCACTTAATTAGTGTGGCTAAAGTTTAATACTATTGATCCCCTCACCACGTCTGAGTTAATACTTTATGGCCGTGCACTTAATAGATATCTGGGGTGTATACCAATGGTTAAAGTTAAGTGGTTTGGTCATTCGGCCTTCGCAGTTAATATGGGAGGTAAGGTCTTCCTAGTGGATCCTTGGATCACCAACCCCAAGTCACCTGTTAAGAACCTAAGTGAGTTAGGCGTTGAGCCTGACTACATTCTAGTGACTCACGACCATGGTGACCACATAGGTAATGCTGTGGAATTACTGAAGCTCTACAAGAAGACTAAGGCTGTCGCGATATTTGAGATAGCTAATCAAATAGCTGAGGAGTTGAGTGACCCTAACAGGGTCATTGACGGGAACATCGGGGGACCCATACAATTAGGTGATGGCTTCTTCGTAGTTTTGACGACTGCAACACACTCAAGCAGTAGCGGGTCACCGACAGGCGTGGTGTTCGGTAGGGAAGGCGAGACGGTGTACCATGCCGGCGATACCGGATTGACTTACGACATGAAGCTTGTGGGCGAACTCTACAAGCCCTTGGTTGCGTTACTACCCATAGGCGGGCACTACACTATGGGGCCTAAGGAGGCGGCCAAGGCTGTGGAACTGATAAAGCCCAAGTACGCTATCCCAATGCACTACGGTACCTTCCCAGTCCTCTGGGGCGAGCCAGAGGACTTCAAAAACGAGGTTGCTGAGCTAGCCCCTGAAGTTAAGGTAGTTATCCTGAATCCAGGCGAGGAAGTTGAGTTAACCTAAGCGCGGGCATCAGACCTGCGTGGGTCCATCATCTTTTTAATCATACCTTTCGAGTCTCATCACATGCCCATTAAATATTATGTCCTTAACGGAAATTAAGGCTGGTGAGTTAAGCCTTTGCGTGTCGCCGTCATAATCACGGGGGCCAGTGGCATAGTTTACGGGGTTAGGCTAGTTGATGTGCTCTCCTCAATGAATCATGAAGTTTACGTCATCTTAACTGAACCCGCGCTAACCGTGATTAAACATGAGTGTCTATGCGTGGACAACCTAATCAGGTACCTTAAAAGGAGGAGCAAAGGAGTCTTCTTCGATGGGGATCTTTCATCTCCTCTCTCCTCCTCATCCTTTATCCTCGACGTCGTTTTCGTGGCGCCGTGCTCCTTACGGACCCTGTCGGATATAGCTAATTCGAGGCAGGATAACCTAGCAACTAGGGTCGCTTGTAACGCGTTGAGGTTGCGACGTAAGCTAATACTGTTAATTAGGGAGACCCCGCTCTCAACTATAGATATTTATAACATGCTGAAGGCATCAATAGCAGGGGCCATAATACTACCTGCTTGCCCCGCTTTCTATACGCGCCATAGTAGGGTTGAGGAATTAATAGATTTCGTTGTTGGTAAAGCCTTAGACGCCGCCGGGATGAGCAACAACCTCTATGATCGCTGGTCTGGCTCTACTCCAGAAACTCCTCTCTGCGCCCGACTCTTCTGCTTAGAAGACTCCTCACCTTCTCATTAACCTCGTCCTTCTCAAGCTCTTTTAGGAAGTCGTCCCCGCTCTCACGGAACTTTACCGCGAAGGCACACCTACCGTCCGGAAGCAACGCTTTCCTTTCGCAGTAAGCGAACTGACAGCTCGCGCCCAAGCACTGATCGCCTATCCATCTGCACATTGCTGCCTTCTGCACGTGGCCCTTAACCACCTTGTTAACCGTAACTAAGGCATTTTTTGAGCATTTGAAGAATGGGCATAACGGGTTACACTTGTCCTTGAGTGGCATTGGCCTCAGGTCGCGGCGCTTCTCACGCTTATCCAGCATTGGGCGCCCCTCATACATTCGCCTTCCATAGCGCCTCTCATGGTCATGGTAGCGGGGCCTGTACCTGCGTTCGTGGTCTGGTTGCCTTCCCTGCGGAGCCAACGCTAATCACCGGTTGAACTAATGAAGATGCTCACGATTTTACTACGGCTTCAACCATTTAAAAGTTATGTAAGACCTAGTGCCTGAAGGGTATGTGACGGTTAGGAGTAGCTCCTTCCTCACACTATGTGATAATCGACCCCACCCTATCAGGTCGCCAGGATCTATTAGCTGGTCATAATCAAGCACCTTGACCAGGTAGGGGGCGTGCTCAACGCCCGGCATTGCCTTATAAACGGCGAAGTCAGCGCCGTACTTCAGTGCTGAACGCACTATGAAGCCTGCGTCTCTTAGCTCCTTATACGCGCTGTAGAGTACATCAAAGTCTTTAATCATTTCCCGCGCGAAGGCCCTCAGCTCCTGAGCGCTGATCTTTGTTCCTTCCCTAAACACCTCAAGCACTCCTGCCTCGGTAAGGTACATGGTCTCGAGCAACGATAACTCTATTGGTCTACCTATGTCGGTTGTCTTGGGCTTCCTAATGCCGACGGGTTTGCCAAAATAACCTTTACTGAAGAGGCATCGAGCCTTATTTACGTTAAATACTACCGACTTCGACCCTATTAGGTGGGCCCGCACAGGGGCACAGATTCTAACACTTTCAGCGGTGTAGGGATATGTACCTGATATAGGTCCCCACCCTCTTGAGGATATCGGCTGCGTCCTCAAGCTTATCGAACAGCTCCTTTATTAATATCAGCGTCCCAACATCATTACTGTAGTTCCTTATTGTTTTCAATCCGCTCTCCCTGTACAGCTCATCAACGGAGTTCTCCTCCTTCATTAGCTTTAGGTAGAGTTCCCCAACCTGCTTGTGGTTCGTACTTACTTTCATTAACATTTCAGAATTCGTTTCCACCATCTCTATCAGTTTTCTCAAGATCGCGTCGAGTATTGCGTAGAGGGTGTCGGGTAGCCTCTTAAACTCCTTGTTACTTAACAGCAGGTTCCTATAGGCGGCTGCCTCACCGTGCTCAGCAGCTCGAACTAAGTCCTGAATAATGGTAACATACACGTCCTTAAAGGTCAGTGTTGGCGACACCCGAATGACGTACTCCATGAGCTTTATCCCGGCTTCCTCGACGGAGTCCTTCACAGACCTAATCTTCTTATACCTTCTCTCCACAGCGACGTTCTTACCCTCATCCAAGTCTTTGAACATGTAGAGTAGCTCCCTATACTCGTCAGCGACGTTGCGCATCATGTCCATTAATTGCTCCATTATCTGTGACTCAGCTATGCTTTCCCGTTCCCCCATCCCTCCTTCATCGAGCCGGATTGCCTCCTCCGCCATGACTCTTTCTGCCCACTTGCATTTCCAGGTAAAGCTATTTAATTGTTTGGTTACTAACTTGACGAGGGTTGAGGAGTTAAGAGTTGAGATTTGCCGCAGGTCGTTAGATTGCTCAACTTAAGGTAGGCAATACTAGTCTAGCTTCGGCTTCGCAGGTCGAGAACCTCTTCAAGCCTCTCCTTTAGGTCTTCAACACTGGTTATCTCCTGCTCAATAAAGTTAAGTTCGTTCTTACCTGTGGCTACTGCGTTCAGTTTCTGTTTGATCTCTTGGAGGACTTCAAGCTCCTCTTCCACCGTCACTAACAGCGAGAACTCCAGCAGGGTGTTAATTAATTCTCTATATTCTTCACCTACACTGTTCTGCTTTACTTTGCTTAATGTTCTGAGTAATGCTTTACGTAAGCGACTTGCCTCCTTCAGCGTCAACTTTAACTTCTCGTAATCCGTGTTACCTTTAAGTGCATCTACTCTTTTCCTTAGTTTTTTGAGAAGCCTATCACGCTTGATTGTTAAGTCTTCAATGTTTTTAAATAGTAATGAATCCTCCACTCACGCACCCCTCACGGTGGCTAGGCTGTTATCGGCCACCCCCCTCTCACGCATTACCTCCGTATTAACCCAAACCTCGTTTTCAGGTACGGATTCGTTTAGGACCGGCTTAAACGACATTCTTTTCTTGCCTGGCACGGATAGCTCCACCCTCTCCTTAACGCCTATGAATTTGGCGAGACTGGGGGATAGGTGGAGCTCGTCGGGCTGGATGTTGTCCTTCAGCCTAACACGTATGCGTTTCTCCCTTACTTTAGGTTCTTCCCTACGCATTAATTGTGATGCGGGCGGTATGACCGCCACCAATTGCTTTATATCCCTCTTCTTCTGTGGTTTCTCCTCCCCTTCGCTCAGGGTTGACACCTCGGCATGATTGAATTCGTTACGGAGGCTTATTATCTTTCCTTCCTCAGGCATGATGTCATGGTTAGGCTTAAGCATTGCTGAGGCGGGTACCCCGAAGGTGTTATGCCCCTGATTCACGGATAGATTTTCAGTTGGGAAGAAGCGCTAGCGCACTCTTTCAGTGACCCACGTCACGACGTCGCTGATACGGATCCTTATCTGTTCTCGCGTGTCCCTATACCTTATGGTTACTGTGTGATCCTCCTTCGACCTGTGATCAACGGTAATGGCGTAGGGCACGCCTATCTCATCTGCCCTATAGTACCTCCTGCCGATAGCTCCGCTAGTGTCGTAAAGTGCAGCTATCCCTGCCTCCAAGAATCCCTCATATATCTCCCTAGCAATCCCTACTATTTCCTCGTCATTGGTGACTAGTGGGAATACTGCCACCTTTATTGGGGCTATCTTAGGTGGTAGCCTCAGCACTACCCTGTCCCCCTCCTTAGTGTAGGCTTTATCTAAGGCTACAAAGACTAACCTCTCTATGCCGAAGGATGGCTCCACTACGTGCGGTATGACCTTCTTCCCATGTATAACCTCCTCTTGCAACACCACCTTTACCGCGTTCTTCGGTACTTTGTGGCCCTCGATTTCTATGAACTCCTCAGTCGTTTCGAGGAGTTTCTCAACCTCCTCGGGATTCATTGCTCTTAGTGCGCTGATCACCTTCACAGCGTTCGAGCCAAGCTCCCTTCCTATGATTGCTTTGTTAATCATAACTTTCTTGAGTTTCCTCTTGATGGGTTTCTCGTATCTTCTGAATACTGTGAGGTCTTGACCAGAGTATTTCTGGTGCCTTGATAAGTCGTAGTCGCCTCTGTATGCGTGGCCGGATACTTCTACCCATCCCCACCTGCTTACCTTAACTAGCTGGTCAAACGTTTGGGTTGCGTAGTGTGCTCGCTCCTCCGGTAGTTTCTCCTCGAAGAAAGTTTCCTCCTCGCTTAGTCCAAGCTCTTTAACGAAGTCCCTAGACACAGCCATCCAGTAAGCCATCCAGGGTGACACGACTATTCCTTCCTCGATCGCTTCCTCTATTGTGTACTGCGAGGGCTTCTCCGCACCCTTGAGTCTGTCCTCAGCTCGGAGGATGCTTAGCTTGCTTTTAATGCCGCCTGAAATTCTCTCAAATGGTGGTTGCCCCGGATTCTCTGGATCGAAGAAGAATTCCATCTCAGCTATCGTAAATTCCCTTAACCTGATCATACCTTGCCTAGGTGAAATCTCATTCCTCGCCACTCTCCCTATCTGTGCTATGCCTAGGGGTAGCCTGTTCCTCATTACGGTATGTACTCTCTTAAATGAGATAAACATTCCCTGAGCTGTTTCTGGCCTTAAATAGCCCGTATTACCCTCGTAAGGCCCTATCGTCGTCTTGAATAGTAAGTTAAACGCACGTACCTCTCCTAGGGGACCGCCGCAGGACGGACAACGTAAGTCTCTTTCTCTTATTATTTGGGTTAATTCCTCAGGTTTCTTACCCTCTGCCCTAATCTTCAATTTCTCTTCTATTAGTTTGTCTGCGCGGAATATACTGCCGCATTTCTCACACTTGACTATGGGGTCAGTAAAGCTCTCTAGGTGGCCGCTGGCCTCAAATACCTTGGCGGGGTTTATTACAGGTGTTTCTATGATTGTCGCGAGATCCATGTGGCGTAGGACGAAGTACTTAAGCCATAGGTCTACGATATTTCTCTTCATTAAAGTGCCTAGAGGGCCTAAGTCGTAGAACCCTGAAACGCCTCCGTATATCTCGAAGGACTGCCAGAAGAACCCCCGTCTCTTCGCTAACTCCATAAGTTCCTCGTACTTATCCTCCCCTGCTTCAGCACTCAATATACTTAACCCCTCCATACCTTAATTAAGGGTTTTAATTCTTTAGAGCTCGGCGGTAATGATGCTGAGTGAACTATACTTGATTAGGAGACCTTACGCATTCTTAGGGATTAATGGGGATCCGAGCCGGAGCCCTGTGAGTATTGTTGGCGTGCCCTTCGATTCCACGAATAGCTTCAGGAGCGGATCCAGATTCGCGCCCAGCAGGATCAGGCTCGTATCGCAGAGTCTAGAGACGTATTCCTTTAGGTGTGGCGTGGACCTAGAACTTCAACCCCCCTATGATGAGGGAGACATAACTGTCTCTCACGGAGACGCCGTCACCACGTTGAGGAATGTGGCTGTGGTGTCAAGCGACTTACTAGGGAAAGGAAGGGTACCCGTATTCATTGGGGGCGACCACATAATCACGTACGGAGTAATCGACGGGGTGACGCAACATCTAGGTCATGCCCCCTGCGTGATCGTGTTCGACGCTCACCTAGACTTAAGGCCCGAGTACTTAGGGTACAGGTGGAGCCACGCATGCACAACACGCAGGCTAATCGAGATCGTTGGAAGCGGTAATGTACTGGTGATAGGTGCGAGGGCAGCATCTAAGAATGAGGTTGAGGACGCCCGGAAACTAGGCGTTAAGTACCTAACGAGCTTCGACCTCACACGTAAGAGCATAAGGGAGGTCACCAACAAGGTGAAGGATCTCACACACCACTGCACTGAAATCTACTTCTCCATAGACGTGGACGTCATGGACCCGGCATACGCGCCAGGCGTAGCCACTCCCGAGCCGGAGGGCATAACACCAACACAACTACTTGACATACTATGGCGCTTAGTGGACGAAAGGATCGTGGGCGCGGACGTAGTTGAGGTGAATCCACTAGTCGACACGTCAGACATAACGTCATTCCTAGCGGCAAAGGTACTCATAGAACTAGTATCATTTATACAAGCAAAACGTCTACCTGGGAAAACATAACTACGGACTTAACGCCTAAAAACCCACAATCCATAGAAAATAATGGGCCGCCGTAGCTCAGCAGGTAGAGCGCCGGCCTTGTAAGCCGGTGGTCGCGGGTTCGAATCCCGCCGGCGGCTCCACAATTAATGCTTCAGGCTTGACCAGAGGGTAGGTATCTGATCCTGATTTTTAGTGTTGTTGGGTGGGGCTGGCTGAGTTTATGGGGGAGGCGAAGTGTTTACAGGTGCGCTGGTGACCCGAGCTCCGACACTCCCAAGCTGGGAGGGGTTGGGGGAAACCATAATGAACCAACCGCAGGAACAAAAAGGCGTAGGCAGGGTTGTTTAGAGTGATTTTCCTCCTGCAATTCTTCTTGCTTTCTTAGCGATGCGCCACTTGACTAGGTAATTGAATGTCTCATATTCCTTCACTGGTATGAAGCCGTCTGCGTTCTTAGGTATCGGCATGCCAGCTAACGCGATTAAATAAGTTCCGACGTCCCAAGGCTCAAATACGTTCTTCCATGACAGCTTATCCACGTCCTTACCCCATGCAATCATTATGCCGTCTCGATGGTGGGCTGCGCAGCGTTGTGTTTTAGGTCTGTCCTTACCCACGCTTACGCAGTAATCGTTATTTGGTACGACTATGAAGTCAGGTGCGTCGTGAAGGTAGGGTCCCCAATATATGTCATTACTCCTTATTACTTCCTTTATATCCGGTATCTTCCTTAGGGCTGTGAGTACTTCGTCCTCGCATCCTGGAGCGCAATAAATTATCCCTGCATCAGGCATTATTGCCTTGGCCTTAGAGTAAGGAACGTGTCTGTCATGCATGAAGTCTTTCCGTACCGCCCCCACAATTCTATGGGCTAGAACGGCCAGTCTTCGGCGTCTCTTGATGAATTTAATTAACTTGGGCGGGATGCGTATACCCATTACTTTAAGTTCTATGCCTTCATCAAATGTTATATCTATGACTCCCTCCTTTTCTAGGAAGTAAGGAATGTTAATCATGTATGGACAAACATTAAATCCATGGTCAGAAACCACAACTATGTTGTCTGCGAGATTACTGGATCTCCTTATGAATTCATCAACTATGTTGAATACTTTGGCCGTGGGCAGGAGCTTTTCGCCAGCGACGAACTCTGGGTTATCATGCATTACCCAGTCCGTTTCGCTGAATATTAAGAACGCTACGTCCCAGTCGTGATTAGCCAGAAGATTAAACACACCTTCACTGAATAGCTGCGCCCTTTTTGCTATGCTTTCTATGGCGCTTGGTGAAGAGCCTTTTAGCTTTAACCCCTCTAGACTTGATGCAAAGTAGTGCACGTACTTCTCCTCTAGCTCTTTAGGATACACCCTAATGCTAGGTGCGGCCCAGTCATTAACAACTATGCACTTGCCTGGGCGACAAACGGAGCTTTCAGGGGGATAGGATGCAGGAAGGTTCACTGCTATAGCGTTAAGTCCTAACAAAGCAGCCATTTCGTGGATTCGCGGGTACTTCACATCATGCCCCGTAATAAGTCTTGTTACGAATTTATCCTCAAGCTTTCGAACCTTATGGAAGCTAAATACGCCGTGTTTACCGGGGTTCACACCACTCGCTATGGAGTTCCAGGCGAGTGGCGTCCAGGGAGGTATAGTTGACCTCATAATTGCTTTCCGAGTACCTTCCTCAGAGACCTTAGATCGTAGGAAGGGCATTGCTGAGTTCTCAAAGAGGTAGTAAAGCACATGCCATGACACACCATCCAGCCCTATTACAAGGGTTCTTCCCGGAATTGCTGGAACACCTCCTCTGAGCTTCTAAGGCGTCCTACGATTATAAAGTACTAACGAAGGAGTGGCCTTACTCAAAGGAAAATA
>JALSOX010000017.1 GCA_026986255.1 Desulfurococcales archaeon | reverse complement strand
GTCCTTACCCCCCACCCGAGGCCGTAGTTAATAGGGTTAGGGAGGCTGCGTTGCTTGTGAATAGGTACGATTCTGTAGGTCTGCGTAGGTTGTTGATGGAGTTGCTGGCGGACTACGTGGGTATGGAGCCGGAGTATATTATGTTATTACCTGGTTCTGAGTCGTTCATGCTGTACAGCGCTCTTTACTTCAGGAGTCAAGGCCTTCACGTGGTCTCACCCTCACCAACGTTTGAGCCTGCACTTATCGATTTTGAGTTAGCTGGCGTTCCCGTCATTAGGATTCCCTTGAAAGAAGATCTCCTTCTTAATGAGGAACTAACGCTTGGGTTTGCCAGCAAAAGTAGCGTACTCTACGTTCCCAATCCCAACAACCCCACGGGGAATCTTATCGTTAATGATGACTTCCTTAGGGAGGCGTTGGAGAAGTTTAGATACGTCATCATTGATGAAGCATACTTTGAATTCTCCGGCGTGACGTTCAGGGATTGGGTAAGCAGTCATGATAACTTGATAATACTGCGGACACTCTCCAAGGCATTCGCCATAGCTGGGGCTAGGTTGGGGTATGTGTTAGGGCAGCCTCAAACCCTTCGCAAAGTACTCTCTAAGAAGAGAGAGTTCGACATACCGATAACTTCAATAGCGGCAGGGATAGGGGCCTTAGAGAGCCTGAGAGTAATTCAAGGATACGTCGACAACATCATCAAGACCCGTGAAAACACTGTTGCTTCACTCGGTAGAATACGCGGCGTGAAGGTGAGGAACACCGTTACTAACTTCATACTAGTAGGGATAGACGGGATTCAAGGGCAGGAGTTGTGCGCGAAGCTCGCGGAGTACGGCATAATGGTCAAGCCACTCACCCACAAGAAGCTTCAAGCATACGTTAGGGTCACCATAGGAACCGAGAAAGAAATGGGCTACTTCATAAGGACTATGAAAAAGATATCAGAGTCCCTACACAGAAACCAGTAACGCGAACCAAACACTACACTTAGCCTAACAATTAAGTAGCGGGCATGCAGGAACGCAAACCTAAATCTCAATCCCCGCGAGGCGGAAAATAATGGAAGCACCTTCACACAGCACATTCCCAATAACTATTCTTAACTTACTTAATTGCCTGAGAATCCCATGACTACCATAATTACATGCTCCAAGACAACTATCTATTGTGATTACACCGTTGAGATCGGGAGTGGCTTGAACCCTTATCCTCGCCCGCTAGATTCACGACCTCAGGAATTATAAGTAAGGTCTTATGGCGATGGGAAACCATATCTACGATCTTAGTAGGGCTTATGTAAGTGGTGGGCCCGCGGGGACTTGAACCCCGGACCTCCGCCTTGTAAGGGCGGCGTCCTAACCGGGCTAGACGACGGGCCCTCCAGCATTGGTTACTTGTGCTTCCTTATTAATTTTTTACTGCGCGGTGGTCAGCAATAAAAGCTTGCTAGCCCTTCTCTTTCGTGGGGGTTCTGTGTGAGGAATTTCTGGTTTGTTGAGTCCTCGCTTAAGCTTCTTAGGAGGTTCTACGAGAGGCTTGGATGGCTTGATAAGGTTGCTGAGACGGACTATGAGTTCCTGCGTGCGTTGGAGGAGGCATCACAAGCCGGTGTTTTTCCTAAGTAATTCTTGGAGTACTTCCTGTATCTCCCGCTTATGTGGGCTTAGTGCGGGTGCCTTCAGCAGTTCTTTGATTGCTGAGGCGCATCCCTCAGCGATGTCGCTAACATCGTATCCTCGCCCTAAGTAGCGTTTGGCTTCAAGCATCGTCGCTAAGTGGTCAGCCAGCTTGACTATAGCGCCTTCCAGCGTTGTTTTTTCCTCGAATTCCCTCAGTAATTCATTAAATGAGCCTAAGCCTAAGTCCTTCAAAGCTTCCTCATCAAGTCTTTCCACGCCACGCAACCTATCCTTACTCCACTTGACTATGTCCCCCGCTAACGCCTCCGGGATGTCATGTATTATCGCGATGGTTAGTGCCTTGCCGAGATCCACGTTAACACCTCGCCTAACCAGTGCTTTAGTTATTAGTAACGTGAGGAATGATACTTCGAAGGTATGTGCGGCAACGGTCTCGGCTAGGGCGGGGGGCACCCCCCTATTCATCCAGCCAGTCCTAGCTAAGCTCTTAATGCTTACGGCCTTCTCGTACTTCAACAGACCCACATCACCCCACCTTCATAACTAAGTACGGGACACCTTAATGAGGATCACACTAAAACGATGCCGCCGTTAACCTCCTTTAGCCCCTACTCAACACTTCATCAATTGGGACAACATCCACAGTATTGTCAGCTACGATGACCTTCATCTTAACTCCGTAGAGCTCGCTTAGCCTACGCTCGTCCACACCAGCCTCCAGTGAAGCATTGATGAATAACCTGCCATCCTTAAGCGCCAGTACGTGGTCAACGTAATTAAGTAACGGGTTTAACTGGTTGGACGCGACTATGACTACCCTGCCCTCGTCAGCAAGTCTCCTTAAGCACCTCATAATCACTAGCTGGTACCTCACGTCCGTGTATGAGAGGGGCTCGTCCACCAGCAACACTCTGGAGTGCCTCGCTAAACCCCTAGCCAATAGGGCGCGCTCCAACTCACCCGAACTAACCTCCCATATCCTGCGGAAAAGTAGGTGCTCCACACCGAAGACCCTAACGTACTCCTCGAGCAAAGCCATGTCAGCGCTATTATCGCTTAGGAGGAGATCACCTATCGTCATGTCGGGAAGCGCCGATATTGTTGGGGGTATGTAGGTAACGTACCTCGCCCGCTCACACGTGTGAATGGACCTTAAGTTAGTGCCGTCAATGAGCACCTCCCCAGAGTACGGCACCATACCAGCTATTGCCTTAAGCAACGTGGTCTTGCCGGACCCGTTGGGCCCTATCAACGCAACCAACGAGGGCCCTAACTCGAAGCTCACACCCCTGAAGACGTTAACCTCGCCGTAAGCAACGCTCAGGTTCCTAACCTCCAGCATGCTTTCCCATCCCCACCATTATGGCTGCCAGCGTGGGCGCGCCAACCAACGACACGATCACGTTCACCGGCACCTCTATAGGGTAGAACACTGTTTTAGCCACGACATCAGCTAAACTAAGCATTGACGCACCAAAAATTAAGGAAAGCGGTATTATGTAACGCGCATCCCCACTACCCAGCAACCTCCTCGCAAAGTGCGGCGACGCTAAGCCCACGAAACCTATCACGCCAAAGTAAGCAACGCAGAAGGAAGCAAGCACTGCGGCCATCGCTGTCAGAATCACTCGCTCCCTTGAGGGATCACGCCCTAAGTCACGGACAAAGTCATCACTAATGCTTAGCGCATTAAGGACGTTCCTAGATACGCACGAGTATAGTGTGCAAGCTGTCAGGACGATGGCTATAGCGACAGGCTTACTGATGTTAACCACCACTAATGAACCCATGCTCCACGCGAACACCTTGTGTATATCACGCAATATGAAGTACTGCGGGAAGAGCGAGGCTGAGTAGAAGAACGTGCCAACCGCGACCCCCGAAAGCACTATTGAGGTCGGCGTCATCCCGGCCTTACTAGCTATTAAGAGGGTGAGCAAGTACGCTATAATCCCTCCCATCAAGGCAGCGAATGGCCTAACCACAAACAATGTGATGGCTGAGGCGGGGAGGGCGAAAGTAAGGACTACAGCGAAGAGCGCGCCCGAGGAGATCCCTAGAAGGTAAGGGTCGCCGAGAGGGTTCCTCGTGGTCGTCTGTATTAGGTAGCCGGAAAGCGCGAGCGACGCCCCAACAACCACACCGGCCAAGGCGCGTTCGAGCCTGTACCTAGCTATGCCGGTGGTTGAGGTGAGCAACTCCCTCAACCCCCTCTCGAAGGTGTGGAAAGGGTTGAGCGTGATCGCACCGAACGCTAGTTGAGCCATAAATGAGAAAGCAAGGATTAATAAGGCAATCAACATCACTACGAAAAACCGTCTTCGCGTTACCTTGACATACGTTCTTAACGCGCACATTCACTATCCCAGCGATGTAGGTATGCCCCACTCCTGCATAACTGTTTCGTTTATATTGTGAGGCACCACCGATATGCCGAAGGCTTGCGGGTAAAGTACCCTAGCCATCAGCGCCACCGCCAGCGCAGCTCTGGGCCCGGGGCGAACCATGATATCTTCCGCAACGCCGCTGAACACGTATATTCTCCCGTCCTTGATTGCCGTTATGTTTGCCCAACCCTCCCTCGATGTTACGCGCTTGATTAAGTCATTCACGCTGCCGAAGTATCCGTAGTTATAGTTCATTAAGATCACGTCCGGGTTCGCCGCTATGACAGCCTCCGGTGACGCCACGAAGTATGGCGTGGTTTCGTTCTCGAATATGTTAACACCGCCTGCCAATGTTATTATGTCATTTATGAAGGACGTCCTGCCTACGGTCCAGTAGTCCGGATATATCTCATAATACACCTTAACAGGCTTCCCCCCTGTCTTATTTAGGTACTCCTCAACCTTTAACCTAGTGCTAGTTATTATGTTCCTCATCTCCTCCACAACCTTAAGCGCCTTGTTGAAGTGACCCGTTATCAACCCTACTGTTAGGACATCACTGAACACGTCAGCCATGCTTTTAGTGGGGAGCACGAACACCGTTATGCCCATACCAGCTAATTCCTTGGCGTAACGCTCTTGAACGCCGGTCGTCATGAACACTATATCGGGCTTCAGCATAAGTATTGCTTCAATGCTTAATGTTGAGAATCCCCCAACGACTTTGATGCTACCGTTCTTAACTAGCTCCTTAACTATTGGCGGGTAGTTGGAGAACTTATCGACACCGACGACGTTCTTGCCCGCACCAACTAGGAAGAGTATCTCGGTTATGGATGGGGCCGTAGAGACGATCCTCTGAGGCTTATAGGGTATCGTCACTTGCCTACCTAAAGCGTCCGTCAGCGTGAGCGGGTACCTTATCGACTCAACCTGCTCACGCACAGCCTTGATTTGCTCTTGAATCGACGTGACGTTACTGGTGACGCTTGCAAGTCTTTCAGCCAGAGACTTAACTTCAGTTACTACGTTCCTTATAGTGTTGCTGAGTTCCTTGACGTTACCCTGCACGCCACTAAGCCCGCTCTGAACGCTTTGGAGGCTACCCACCATATTGCTGACGCTACTCTTCACGGAACTCACTTCCCTGGCCATGCTAGATACTTCATGCCTGATGTCCTCTATCTTACCTGAATTACTTGCTAGGCCCTCCTCTATGCTTCCCAGCTTCTGGGTTAGCTTGCTTAGCTCCTCGCCCTGCTTAGCTATTAAGGCCTTAAGGGTCTGGTTCTGCCAGTACATGAAGCCCAACGCTATGAAGCTTAGAATTAATGCTATGATAGCCACTCCCCAGATAACTGTCTTCTCCGGCATTTATTGGACACCATATCCAATATACTCGGAGAATTAATATGGTTTAACCAAGCTGAGCCGGCGTCCCATCAATGAGTAGAGCACATTACGTCGGGAAAACCTTACGTACCTCGCCATTAACGCTCGCGTACACCTCAACATACCTTTGTAGGCCGCTGGAGAGTATCTTCGGTCTAAGGACAGCCTCCACCTGAAATAGGCCGGCGAAATCCTCCATAAGTATCTCTATACGTACTGGAACGTTGCCGTCACTGCTTATCGCTACCTTCTTTATGCTTAGGGCTGAGACAGCATGCATGTCTAACTTCCCCAACTTGTAGGGTATGCGTGCACGTCCCTCAGCCATGTCGGTTCCATCAGCTATTTTCACTACTCCCGCCTCCATAGTTAATGCGTTGGTATTCATCTCAGTCGCGTATATTGCGTGCATCACTTCCTGCCTTAACAAATACTTCCTCTTACCGATGTCTGGGATTACTGTCGCTAAAATTCTATCGGCGAGATCCTTTGCTAGCAGGGCCCCTATCATCTCGTGATTGATTCTGTGCACGGCGTTACCTATGTCGTGAAGGTAGGAGGCTAAGAGAACCACTAGCTTAGCCTCGTCTACACTGCGCGCGGTTCCGAACTCAAGGGTTGTTGGCTTAATACCAGACCTTACTAACCTGTCAAAAATCTCCAGCGCCGCCCCTGAAACTATCCTGGAGTGAATTATGCCGTGGTCATTGTACTTCAGCCTTCCAACAGCCATGATGTTTGCCATCTTTATGAGTTCCTGTACCTCCTCATCATGCTCTAGGATCTCGTAAGCTTTCCTCAGGAGCTCAGAGCTTTCTACATGCCTTTGAACTAGTGTAGGACTAACTAAGACACCCACTTATGGTCACCTCCAGACACACTATGTTAGGATGCGTGTTGCTTTTTTAAGTTAAGTTAAAGTTAGTTGAAACGCGTGGGTCAGCCGAGGATAATCACTTCATCGATCAGGTCGGCTCTTCCTCATCATCCTGGGTTAACATGTGTAAGACTGCCTAATAATCTGAATGCCGCTTACTATTGCGGAGTACCGATGAAGAGGTGGTTGCCCGTGCCCGTTAGTTTAGTTACTTCTGATACTTAGGGTACTTGTGATGAGTTTGAGCACGGGCTTCCCCTTCATCCCTTCTTGGGGTTGCATCTGGTCAGGGGCTTTCAGGGTCTCCATGGAACCACGAGACCCCACATCTCTGGTTAGGAGGTTTAATCCTCTGAGGGCTAAATTCCATGATGCGATGATGTCTCTGGTAACAATGTGTCCATTAGGTAGTTTCACCCACTTATAGTTTATGAAGACTAGCTCGTCTCCTAGTGGCGATGTTTTGGAGGTTCCTTTAGGATTAACATACATTACTTGTATTCCCTCTGTCAATGCCTTGTAGTGTATATATGATTGTATTCTGTGGTAAGCCCATAGTGAGAGCTTCTTATTGAACCTCCTTGAACCATTAGCTTTAGTCTTTAACATATTTAAATCCTCTAGAACTATTACTGCATTATATTCTTTGGCTATCCCTACTATCCCTCTCGATATGAAGTGGCATGAATCCATTAGTATATTCCTTGCCCTTTTACCATGCTTCTTAATAGCTTCTCTTATTCTCTTAACGTGTCTCCATTTCCTAGGATACTTTCTCTGTATCTTCTCAGCAATGATTTTATGTGCCAGCGCTCTCTTTAAGCCATTGAAAGATATAGTACCCATAGAGATTAGGTTACCACTTATATCAACTATAGTATAGGTTATGTTGTCGAAGTTAATGTCTATACCCATGACGGCTTCGGGTTTTCTTAGCTTTACTTCCTTCTCAAAGGTGAAGTATATCCATACCTCATTGCTACTATAACTCACTAGTATCTCTTTTAGTCTCCATTCATCACTAAAGTACTTGTCTAGGTAGCTATACCATTGTAGATTCAGCTCTACCCACTCGTTGTTAAGAACAGCTATTCTTAGTGTTTTGTTGTTTAAATCTAGTTTGTAGTCTTGGTTGTCTAGTCTAGCCGTTAGCTTTTTTAGTACTGGTTTGTTTCCCTTGTTCTTCTTAGTTGCCTTTACTACTTCTCTTGCTCTACGCTCAATCTTATGGCAGTGATGTGCACGGAACCCTTGTTGTCTCAGTACCTTTAGAATCTATGATGTAATTCCCTCATAGAGGGCACATGGTTTAGACTCCATATTTCATTAATTACGTACTGCATCCAATCACGGAAGGCTCTAAGGAACCAAAGTAGTTTATGCTGGGAGCTAGAGTTGGGGGTAACCGCTTTAACCTTAGCGGTTACTAAGACCCTCATCCCCTAGCCCTATTAGTTGTTAGATAGCAATTCTTATAAGTTTTGCTATCCGTTAACTGTATCGGTGGCTACTAATGTGTGAGGTTTATGTTTTCGAGGCTACGTTAATGAAGTTTAGCTATGATAGAACACTAATCTACCCACCCAAGGAGTACCAAGAAAAACTAAAGAAACATAGAGGGAGAAAGGTAAAGGTAATAGTAGTCATAGAGTCAGAGTGATGTTAAGTAGCTCCAGTAGTTAAAGAAACCAAACTACCATCACCCATTGAACAGTCTGCGGGCCGAGCTACTAACCGCTATGACGACCCTAGACCAGGCTGAGGGCTCCTCAACCCTACTACGCGCTCAGCGTTTGTGAGTGTGTAGATTAGCGGAGCTATGAACATCAGTAACCATAAGCCAGTCACGTAATTGCCTAGGATAGTGTTGAGGATCATCATCCCCACCACATACGCCAGGAAAATCTTCTCCTCCAGATACCTTCCGGACAGCACGCTCTCTGACTCACCCTTCGGCGTGACTCTGTAACTATACTGGTTCCGTAGCAACCCGATTATAGTGTATGCCAACACTATTAGTGACAGGCTTACCGTAAACGACGATGATGCACCCATTATACGTATGATTAGGGATTTCGGTAAATAGGTCTCCTTCAAAGAGGAGTAGAAGGAGTAGCCATAAAGCCCAATAAGCACCAGCAGGGAGGTCGCAGGAACTACCCCTAGAAGCATTATGTCCTGCCTCAAAAGTAAAGCAAGGGCCGGGATAACTATGCCTGACAGAGCCAGCAACGCGTGCGGCACGTACTGCATGAGGAAGAGCGTGGCCTCCACCTTCTTAAGGAGGGGGTACGGGGAATGAAGTATCCTCCTCCATCCGTTCTTCAGCGTCTCCATGGCGCCGTAGGACCACCTAGCCTGTTGCAGTTTCAGGGCCTCATACCTGGAAGGTACCAGCACCTTAAGCGTCACACTATCTACGAAACCCACCCTATACCCCTTCCACATAAGCTTAGTGCCTATATGCATATCGTCTTGAACTATGCCTTCATCCCATAACCCGACCTTCACTAAGGCGTTCCTGTCAAAGGCTGTACCGGATCCTAGAGGGAAAATAAAGAACCCCTTTGAAGCCCGCCCCCTATAAAGCGTGTCAACCAGGTACTTCATCGAGAGACCCACCGCCCGCGCCAGCTTCGTTGATGTCATCCAGTAACCCTCCCAGCGCCCCACGCAAGCCGCGTTGCCCTCACGAACGCATTTGACTAAACTAACTAAGTAGCCAGGTTGCGGCCTCGTATCAACATCTAAAATAATGACTACGTCCCCAGCGAATTTCTGAACAACCCAGTTAAGGGCGGCAGCCCTGCCCTTCCGTCCTTCGGTCCTCACCAAGAAACGTACATTCAGGTTTAAATCTTGAGCTAATTTCTCGGCATTTTTCTTCACGGGTGCCGCCTTCTCTGGGGGGTCATCACAAACAAACACCACCTCATAATCGCCGCGTAGCTCACTCCTTAGCTGCGCCAGGTGATTAATCATGCCGAGCACCAGGCTCTCGGGCTCGTCCTTCACGGGAACCACTATCGTGACCCTGCTTAAGTTACCTCCACCTCCAGCAACATTAAGTGCTTGGGAATCCTTACCCTCCCTCCTCCCCTGAAAGTATAGGATAGCGTGAATTAGCCCCATAATAACCGGCGGTAAGAGGAGCGTGGCGAACACCACTACCTGAGCGACACTACTAAAAAAGAGCGGTGCCCCCAACACGCTCCTCACCCGGCAGGAACCCTCACTATATATGCAGTAACCATGAATATCAGGCCCTCACCACCCCATTACCTGAGTCTTCTCGTCTTAATTTAAAAGGTATAGTAGCGAGCAGGTAAGAGAGCCTGTAATCGTGAAGCATTAGGCAAGCCTATTTTAGGAACCTCGTAGAGGTTTGATTAGGTGCTGATTTCTTGCCTGAAATTGATGATGTGCTTGAGTGGTTGAGGAAGAGGGGGGACGTGTTCATTAATGCGCGTAGGCTTGCGAAGGCGTTCAAGATGAGTACAAAGCGTGCTGGTTACTTGCTGAGGAAGCTCAAGGAGAGCGGCTACTTGAAAGTACATTGTAAGAGGCGGGGACGCTTCATAGTGTATAAGGTGAACCTAAACCTGCTTAACAGGGATAAGGGCATGCGGGGAACATTGAGCCTAAAGAAAATCAAGACTATCACCAACCGAGAGAAGAGGAAGAAATCCTCCCGCATCAGAGGGCAGGGGAAGAAAGGTAAAGCACGGGGTCATGGAAGGCGCGCGTGCAAACCGAACCTGGAGTTGAGATCCTCAGCCTCCCTAGGTAATCAACAACCATGAGGTACTGCATAAGCTATGTCAACCAGCCAGGATCGTTGCTATGCTAGCGCGTACCTAGAGGGTGATCTCTTAGAGCTTATTGACGGCTCTCTCTGGATT
>JALSOX010000016.1 GCA_026986255.1 Desulfurococcales archaeon | reverse complement strand
CTCTCGGCTATGAAGTTAATTGCATCCTCATCGCACTGTATTCTTTCGAGCTCACATATTCTTCTTAAAACCTTCTTAACGTCAGTCTTAGTAAGTCTCCTGAAGTTCACCATAAGGGACGCGTCCCTTATAGGCTTTAGCTTCTGTTCCCACGCGTTATTAGCGGTCATCACTACGGGATTCTTGGTTATTTTGATTAGATCAAGTATCGCCTGTATAGCGCCTTCATCGGCTAGCCTCGAGAGCCCGTCCACTTCATCAAGCAGTATAAGCTTTCCTCGGCCAGTAAGCCCGCGCTGCGTTGCCGCGACCTTAGCTATTCTCTCTATGTCGGTTGCCCTCCTATAGTCGCTAGCGTTCATCTCTACTAATTCGTAACCGAATTCATTAGCTAATGCCTCCACAAGGGAAGTTTTACCGCATCCTGGCGGCCCATTAAACAGAGCAGCTTTCTTTACTGGGTTGCCCGCAACCCAACTCTTTATCCACTTAAGTGTAACTGCCTTAGCCTCGCCCTGATCTACGACATCATCAACGCGTTTCGGCCTATACTTTATCACCCATGGAAGTCTGGGCATTATTGCGGCACCTTTTGCTGTTTGAGCATTACTTCTGCTTCCTCCTAAGGCTCTTACCTAACATAGCTATTCTCGCTAGCAACGTATTCAGCTGTATTTCATCGTCAGCCCCCTCCACGATCCTGAACTGTATCTCCCCTATGTAGTCGGCAATGTCTATCCTCGCAGGTTCTGGTATGTCGAGTTCCGAGCTGAAGATTTCCTTATGCATTTGCTTAACTATGTCAGTTCCTGAGAGACCGTAAGTGGCCATTAGGTTCCTAAGCATGTCCCTCGCCTTGAGGAAATTACCTTGGAGTGCTGTCCTAATCATCTCCCTAACTTCCCTTGGATGGGCTAGTCCCACGACCTTGTATACGTTCGCAACGGTTACCTCACCTAACGCGGCTGATGACTGAAGTATATTTATGGATCTACGCATGTCGCCCTCGGAGATATCGTAGATGGCCTCAAGGGCGTCCTCGTCACACTTAACTTTTTCTTGATCACAAATCCACTTCAGCCTAGCTATCACGTCCTCCTTCTTCAGAGGTATGAACCTAAATACCGCACATCTCGATTGTATGGGCTCAATTATCTTGCTTGGGTAGTTGGCTATTAGTATGAAGCGCGTTACCTCAACGTACATCTCCATGAGCCTTCGCAACGCTTGCTGCGCGTCAGCGGTCATGTTGTCCGCCTCATCCAGCAGGACTATCTTGAACGGTATGTTTGCTGGTAACTTACTCCTAGCGAATTCCTTTACCTTCGTTCTGATTACATCAATGCCTCTTTCATCCGAAGCATTTAACTCAAGCATATACATCCTGTAGTCCTCACCGTACAAATCATGAGCGAGGGCGTGGGCAGCTGTTGTCTTACCCGTTCCGGGTGGTCCAGCAAATAATAAGTGCGGCATGTTCTTCTCCTTCACGAATAACTCTAGCCTACGCACTATTTCCTCCTGGTTAATTATTTCCTTAAGGCTCCTCGGTCTATACTTCTCAGCCCATAATAATTCCGCAAGAACCTTCCTAGACCTTGCTGTTGCCAGGATTGACCACCTAAGAAATAGATTGCGCTACGTGATTAAAAATAGATTCATCATCACGTAGTAATCCCTACCGCTTAGGCTCAGCTATCCTCTTAATGACAGTAGCCTGTGCGGTGTCTCCATTAATCCTAGTTATTCTAATCCGGACCTTCTCGCCTGGAACTGCTTTCGGCACCACTATCCTAGTGCCGTGATAGTAAACCACGCCACGACCTAATTCATCCATTTCACTGATCGTTACGTTTACTTCGTCACCGACTTGTATGGCTCTCTTACTGCCTTGTTTCTCCCTATGATATATACTGAAGCGCTGAACATCTACACTATAGGGGTTAGAATAACGTCTATACCTAGTCATTCATTCACACCCGGCTACAGGGAAGGTCTTCAAGTTAGTCACGGCATTCCCTCGACTTAAGGGGTTAAAAAGGTTGCCGCAGGTATGCCCAAGAATCTCTTAGAGGTTGTGTTTAGTCATCAAGAGTATTAAAGACGTGCATACTTAGGTTAAGGTAGGGGATGCAGTAATGAAGACCATAGTAATTCATCTTATGCCCGGCAATGGCTCTAACGTGGAAGTAAGCACGTATGATTCCAAGGGCAAATTAGTTAAGAGGATGCTTAACCCCTCAAGGTCATTTATAAGCTTGCGAGGTTACTGTGAATCACTCTTGATTTCAAGATATATTCATAGACCGGGTGCTCTCATAGTGATTCAATGTGTGCAGGGTGCTGAAGCTTGAGTAGCGTGGTCAACGTTCTGGAGGAAAACACCCGTAGCAGGACGGGTAAGCATAAAAGGAGGGTTCTGTTCTACGTGTTGAGAGGGAAGTGTGAGGAGCTTAAGTATGACGTTGTAAGGAAGGAGAGAGTGAAAGGTCTTTACGTAGTTGGGGAGGCCTTTAGGGAAGCAATTAGGATTCCGGAGGATGCCGTCGTAGTTGTACTGGATGTTAGGTTAAATAGTAGGGGACACGTAAAGGGGGAGGTCAAAGTAATTGACTCTAAGGGGGAGGTCTTGGGGGAGGCCGTCTACAGGAAGTTGAAAGTACGTTTTAAGTACTTAATCGGTGAGGAAGTAATAGATTTCGTTAGGTGCGTTTTCAGAAAGCTAAGATTGCCGGTGAAGAAGTATGCCGTTATCTACGACAGACGAGGCTGAATTAATTAGGAGTAGAATGATCAGGGCCTTTAGCGAGGCAGGGTTCTTCATCTTCTCAAAACATGAGCACCAGCTCATCAGTAAGGTGTTGAGGCAAAGTAACCTCCATCACGTGCTGAGGGTGAATGTCCTAGATCCTAGGAAGGGTTTGTTCATAGTGGAGATAGATCCTAGGGCGTACGTGATGAAATGTCATGATAAATGTATTGTAATGGATGTCCTAGATCGCCAATGTTACATAGAGTGTAAGGAGAGTAGCAAGTTATCTATACTTAAGGAAGTTATCCTTAAGTTAAGTAAGGAGAACAGCGGTGACTCAAGAACCCTATTAGGTTTAACGGGTGGGGG
>JALSOX010000015.1 GCA_026986255.1 Desulfurococcales archaeon | reverse complement strand
GCCGGCGGCTCCACAATTAATGCTTCAGGCTTGACCAGAGGGTAGGTATCTGATCCTGATTTTTAGTGTTGTTGGGTGGGGCTGGCTGAGTTTATGGGGGAGGCGAAGTGTTTACAGGTGCACTGGTGGCCCAAGCCCCCGACACCCACTCCATGGGCAGGTGGGGAGGAGGCTAAGGGAAACCGTAATGAACCGACCTACGAGGAACTAAAACCGTAGGCGGGACGGTTCATGTCCCGTGTAACTATGTTAACTTAATTTCCTCTAAGTAGCTGGATCTCTTCTCCTTAGAGTGATTTTCCTCCTCCTGCAATTCTTCTTGCTCTCTTAGCGATGCGCCACTTGACTAGGTAATTGAATGTCTTGCATTCCTTCACCGGTATGAAGCCGTCTGCGTTCTTAGGTATCGGCATACCAACTAACGCTATTAAGTAAGTTCCGACGTCCCAAGGTTCAAATACGTTCTTCCATGATAGCTTACCCACGTCCTTACCCCATGCAATCATTATGCCGTCTCGATGGTGGGCTGCGCAACGTTGTGTTTTAGGTCTGTCCTTACCCACGCTCACGCAGTAATCATTATTTGGCACAACTATGAAGTCAGGCGCGTCGTGAAGGTAGGGTCCCCAATATATATCACTGCTCCTTATTACCTCCTTTATATCCGGTATCTTCCTTAGGGCTGTGAGTACCTCGTCCTCGCATCCTGGAGCACAATAAATTATCCCTGCATCAGGCATTATTGCCTTGGCCTTAGAGTAAGGAACGTGTCTGTCATGCATGAAGTCTTTCCGTACCGCCCCCACAACCCTATGGGCTAGAACGGCCAGTCTTCGGCGCCTCTTGACGAATTTAATTAACCTAGGCGGGACGCGTATACCCATTACTTTAAGTTCTATGCCTTCATCAAATGCTATATCTATGACTCCCTCCCTTTCTAGGAAGTAAGGAATGTTAATCATATACGGACAAACATTAAATCCGTGGTCAGAAACCACAACTATGTTGTCTGCGAGACTACTGGATCTCCTTATGAATTCATCAACTATGTTGAATACTTTGGCCGTGGGCAGGAGCTTTTCGCCAGCGACAAACTCTGGATTATCATGCATTACCCAGTCCGTTTCACTGAATATTAAGAACGCTATGTCCCAGTCGTGATTAGCCAGAAGATTAAACACGCCTTCACTAAATAGTTGCGCCCTTTTTGCTATGCTTTCTATGGCGCTCGGTGAAGAACCTTTTAGCTTTAACCCCTCTAGACTTGATGCAAAGTAGTGCACGTACTTTTCTTCTAACTCTTTAGGATACACCCTAATACTAGGTGCAGCCCAGTCATTAACAACTATGCACTCGCCTGGGCAGCAAATGGAGCTTTCAGGGGGATAGGATGCGGGAAGGTTCACTGCTATAGCGTTAAGTCCTAACAAAGCAGCCATTTCGTGGATTCGCGGGTACTTCACATCATGCCCCGTAACAAGTCTTGTTACGAATTTATCCTCAAGCTTTCGAACCTTATGGAAGCTAAATACGCCGTGTTTACCGGGGTTCACACCGCTCGCTATGGAGTTCCAGGCGAGTGGCGTCCAGGGAGGTATAGTTGACCTCATAACTGCTTTCCGAGTACCTTCCTCAGAGACCTTAGATCGTAGGAAGGGCATCGCTGAGTTCTCAAAGAGGTAGTGAAGCACACGCCATGACACACCATCCAGCCCTATTACAAGGGTTCTTCCCGGAATTGCTGGAACACCTCCTCTGAGCTTCTAAGGCGTCCTACGATTATAAAGTACTAACAGAGGAGTGGCCTCGCTTAAAGGAAAATTAGGTGCAGGTATTTTATTAGGATCTCAAACTCTTTGGAGGTTCGATTTTACTCAAGGGACGATAAATTGGGTGATCCTAGCATTCACCCTGGAACTAACCCTGCAGTTCTCTTTCTTAAGATGTTTCTGAATTAAACAGGAAATATCGCCATGAGGCGGTAGGGCGCTGAGAGCCTCCTATAGCGGTTACTCGTGCTCCGTGTCTTCGGCATCTCAGTGACTCTTATGACTTGCCGGGCTTCCCCTAAATCACCTCACAATGAGTTGGAGGTTCATTGGGGGTCACACAAAATGGGCACCGTCGGACCTGCTTTACGGGGTTAGCCGTCATCGATAGACCTAATAACCTAACCATAAACTGGCAACTGCCACCAATTTAAAAAGGTGGACACTTCTCTCCCAGGCAAAAACTTATAAACTCCCTAAGGAAACCTTATAAAGATTTCGCGTAAATACGACGCATAAATTATGAGGTGTTCGCCTGTGCCGGAAGAGGAGGAGTTACGTGAGGAAGGCAGTACTAAATGCCCTCCCGATAAGATAATTTACGATGAGTTCCGCGGTGAATACATATGCACGGAGACCGGGGAGGTTGTTGAGGACAAGGTCATAGACCAAGGCCCTGAGTGGAGGGCCTTCACTCCGGAGGAGCGTGAGAAACGCTCACGCACTGGTTCCCCCTTATCCCCCACAATCCATGACGGCGGCCTCTCAACCATGATTGACTGGAGAGACCGTGACGCTTCAGGCAAGAAGCTCGAGATGAAGCGTCGTCTAGAGGTGATGCGCTGGCGTAAGTGGCAGATAAGGACAAGGATACAGAACAGTATAGATAGAAACATCACGCAGGCCGCAGGCGAGCTGGAGCGCATAGCTGATCAGCTAGGCTTGCCACGAGCCGTGAAGGAACGGGCAGCCACAATTTATAGGCAAGCCGTAGAGAAAGGCGTTGTTAGGGGACGGGCTGTTGAGTCAGTCGTTGCTGCAGCACTCTACGCAGCATGCAGGATCTTCAGAATACCACGCACTCTCGACGAGATAGCGCAGTACACAAAGACGAGTAAGAAGGAGGTGGCGAGGTGCTACAGGTTACTTGTTAGGGAGCTTAATGTGAGGATACCCATTGCCGACCCCATAGACTTCGTGCCAAGGATAGCGGCCGCGCTTGGCTTGTCTGGTAAGGTGATAAAGAAAGCTATGGAGATCCTTGAGGAAGCCAAGAAGAGGGGCTTAACTGCTGGTAAGGATCCCGCGGGGTTGGCGGCCGCTGCCGTCTATACTGCCGCTCAACTATATGATGAGAGAAGGACGCAAAAGGATGTAGCGAGAGTGGCTGGAGTAACGGAGGTGACTGTAAGGAACAGGTATAAGGAACTAATACAATACCTCAGGATAAGGGTACCTGAGCAGTAGGGGGAGACACTAAACATTACTCTCATTTAAGACAATACTATTTTAAGGAAAAAACCATAACACCTATTCCGCTTCTATGAAGATTATGTTCTCTGGCGGAATCCCGAATTCCCTGACTAATATTTGCTTGACCCTGCTCCTATGATCTCCCTGCAGCTCTATATGATTGTTCTTCACCGTACCTCCTGTCGCTAGCTTTGCTTTGAGCGTTGAGGCTACCTTCTTTAAGTTGAAGACCGCCGGATCTAACCCCTCTATTATGGTTACTTCACGACCAAACTTCCTCTTCTCAATTTTTATTTTAATGAACTGTTGCTCGGCCCCTAACTGCACACAGAGTTCCTCAGGCAGTCCTCCACATAGGTTTTCAATATCGACTATATCCTTCCCCGACATGACTCACCCTGCTACACTTTCAGAACCGTGAAGACCCCTAAAAAGGTTTGCTTACAGAAACAAGGTACATCGACCTCAGCAGTATTTGAGAATAAATTCATTCAAAGCTGTTCAAGAGAGGCCCATTACCCTCAACAGCTAACGTGGCGGAGCGAGGGTAATCTCAAATGATGTGCGTAGTAAGAAGAAGTGAATTGTAGTGTAAGGTGCCTCAAGAGCTTCATTGGTAATGGGCGAGGTTGCTGTGGATTCATGCATCATGGGGGACGAGCAGCGAGCAGATAGATTAAGATATTAAGGGAGACATTAAAGTATGCCTTGGTGTGAGCGATGGCCAGTGAAGACGAGATCTTCTACAAGTGCTGGAAGTGTGGACGCGTGTTCAGCATGAGGGAGATAGAGGCGTTCGAAGCGCGTGAGGCTGCTGAGGGGTATGCCTTTATAAGGTGCCCTGCCTGCGGCTCAAAAATAATAACTAAAATCAGGAAAGAAAGGTACAAGAAAGTCAAAGCTATATGAGGCCTTTTCCTTAACTTCATACTTGGGTTAAGCGATAATGATATTTAGTTAGCCACGTTATTATGTAGTGAGGGATAACATGGTTATAAAAGTCAAGATAGATCAGGGGAAGTGCATAGCCTGCGGCTTATGCTACGGCATGTGCCCTGACGTTTTCGAAGCCGGCGATGACGGTAAGAGCCAGCTTGTGGAGAAGTATAGGACGTCTTCGAAGGTCGAGGGTGAAGTTCCTGATTCCTTAAGAAACTGTGTTGAGGATGCAAAGAACGGTTGCCCTGTTGGTGCTATTGAAGTAGAGTAGCACCTCGAATGCAGTAAAGTATAAAATCCGCTTACTCTCTTTTCCTTATGGCGGAGGACCGTACGGGACTCATAACCGGGTGGTCCGGGGTTCAAATCCCCGCGGGCCCACCACTTCCTTTTAAACGATTAAGCCCTAAAATCCTACTCACCACCGCTCCATCCTCAGTGATTGATCCACTAAAATTAGATGTTAAATTTACATTAAGGGCTGAGAGAACTCGTCGAGCTAGCTAGAAGTAAGCAAATAGAATTATCGAGGAAGTAGTTATCATGGAGTACGCGTAGAGATAAGGAGGAAACTAATCGAAGAGACTAGGGAGAGCACCTTAAGATGCGGGATTCATCGGTAAAGCATATTCAGCTATAGCGGAAACGCTAATAGTGAACAACTACATGCGGTTGAGGTATCGAGAGAGTGATAAGAGTAACTAAAAATCCAGCTAAGACTAACCTATGAACCCGCATCAAAAGCCACCCCCATGGAATTAAAACTGAAGACCACCCGGAAGTACTGTGGAGGAAACGCTTATATAATCCCTTTCCTTAGGTTTCTATGGGCCCGTAGCTCAGCCAGGTAGAGCGCCCGGCATACGGTCCTCCGCCTTCCCTAGTAGTTCCCCCTTCCTAGCGTCTTACCCGCAGGTACTTTCACGAGAGTGGTATCAGCGATGTGCGTGATGCATAGTGTGACTGCCTCAGGTGTTAACCGTCCATCTAAGCGCCATATTAGCTTAATAACCCGGTAGTGCCACTTTATTTGTTAAGTCGTAGGAGTTGGAACCACATGTCCGGATACGTAGGAAATGAAGCAGGTAAGCCCCAAACTAAGGTAATGGAACTAAAACCCGAGATGCGCAACATTAACATGATTGTCAGGGTCATAAGCTCTGATGAGCCTAGAACCATAAACACTAGGTCGGGTCAGAGAACCATTAGCGAGGCAATAGTCGGTGACGAGACGGGGCGTGTTAAGTTGACGCTTTGGGGCAAGGCAGCCGGAACCGTGAAGGAGGGGCAAGTGATAGAGGTAAGGGGGGCATGGACAACAACATACCGCGGTGATGTTCAACTAAACATTGGTGGTGCTAATAACGTTAAGGTCGTAACGGAGCACAACATACCTGAAGCTGAGGACATACCGGAGAACTCGCCTAAGGCACCAGAGGATTATAGGCCTCCCAGGCGCGGTTTCCGAAGGGGGTACGGCACCAGGAGACAATACTGGGGCAGGTGACGCGTAATGAGTGAGAACGATCTGAGTTATGACGAGATAAAGAACCTAAAGCCGAGGAGACAGGGGATTAGCTTAGGTATGGAGAATGATAACTTCATAGTTGCCCTAGACGAGAACAGAGCATACACGTTAACGGCAGGGGCATATTATGTGTGGATGCAATGCTCCGGGGAGAAGACCGTGGAAGAGATAGTCAAGGGATTAAGCAAAGAACTAAGCGCAGATCCCGAAACCGCTATGAGCGAGGACGAACTGAAGCCCCCAATAACCATAATACTGAACGAATTAGCTAAAGTTGGCCTCGTAAAACTCGACTGAAGCAAAACCTGTCAGAGACACTAATTACTTCAACACGGTTGCAGGTTTTAACTAATGCGTCAATTAAAGGAATTATTGCTGTCGAGTCTTCGGTAAGCAACTTAAACAGATGTGTCTTATGAAGAACTTTATCTGATGACCCGAAACCTAAAACGGCGGGCTTAACCTCATCGAGCGAGACTAACAAATCATAGAGGTAGTCTTCCCCTCGACCAAAGCAAAGCGATGCTAAGAAAGGAACACACTTCTCAGTTAAGTAATCTACATGCCAGTGCATTTTCTTGCCCTTGCTAAAGTGCCTTATAACACGAGTGATAGGGTTCCTTATGTTTGCTGACCCTACATACAGGTACATACCTCTGCATAGGCTAGTTTCCCCTAAGCTACCGACCCGCATAACAATGTTATTGGGGCAATGAATTAGCAGTACGTAACCTGCGCATCTGGTATTCAATGTCACCGCGTACCTGATCCTCGCCGTTATACTTCCTTCTTCCTTGTATACTCATATATACTCATACTTCTAGTACGTACCTTAGCTCGAGACCCAACTTCCTATACATCCTCATAACGTCTCTTACACCCATGCGACGCCTCTCCACAGACCTCAGGAGATGGCCAATGCCGTAAGTCGTGGCGCCGATTACGTAGGTTACACCCGTTGGGTCTGCAGGGAAGCAAAGGAACGTTAAGCCGATACCCTGAAGACTTTCACTGACGCTGTTCTCGGTCTCCCGTCCCCGTATGTTAATGAATTCCCTTTTAATCTCGGTAAAGCACTTAACACACTTCCTTAAAGTCTTACTCTCCTCTCTGTATTGCTGAGCCAGCGCTCTGAGGTCCATCCTTATTGAGTCGTACCTGGCTTTTCTTCCCGGATATTCCCGCAACTTTATTTCCCCTGGGCACGGTATTTTGGTATGTGATGAGACCGGCTTTAGCTGAGTGGTGAATGAGGAGTTACCTCGCTGATTAAGCCTCAACAACTTCCCCGGCACTTTCATGAATCGATGTTGGCGTCTCGGAGGAATCGTCAGTAACTACGTCGATTAACACCGAGTTGGCACTCTCTAATGCCCGTAGTAACTTAAGTCCGAGCTTTGTTAACTTATACACTCTGTAATTCCCTTTTTCTAGAATAATCTCTATGAGTCCTAGGGTTTCAAGAACGTGGAACGTAGCTAGAACTTCGTACCTAGGTAGGCCGGTTGCGGCAACTACATCACCGGGCGTAACAACCCTTCCAACCATAGCCTCAATTATTGCCTTGAGCCTCCTGCGAAACTCCCTCATTCGCAACACCGTTGGTGAACTGGACTTTAGTCAATATTTAAGGGCGGAACCCCTTCAGAACTCTTTTTAAACTAGCGAGTTTGATGGGGGTAAACCTATGCGAAACAAATCCCGCTGGATCTTGAAGAAGGGTGTAAGTGATCTGGTGGTAATATTGGCGTTAGTAGCTATCGCAATACCTGTTGCCTTAGCACTGCAGGGATGGCTAGGCTCTCAAGCATCTAGGATGAGCTCGTACACAGCAACGCCCCAAGTGAGCGGTGTACTAGTATCGAAGTCAGTATCAGCTACAGGCCAAGTATTCGTCATACGTGTTAGGAACAGTGGTAGCTACAACTACTCACTAACATCGATAGGGGCTAAAGCTATACTTGCTAACGGGTCAATAGTTAAAGAAGTAACCGTTAATGTCGCGTCAAATCTTAACGTACTGCAACCAGGCACCACCACCATATTAAGCGTTATAGTACCTACGAAAGCTACCGTAAAAACAATAGTACTAACTCTGGAGAATCTAAACACGAATAAAGGAGAAACACTAAATATAAATGTTGCATAATATCTCAAAAGCAAATGTATTTTTGTAATTTAAAATATTAATATTTATTTGACAGGGTGGCGAGTAATGACGGAAATTATTGTAGAATATAGGGTTGGGACAGCCAAGATAACCATAGTCAGGGACACTGAGGGATCCTTCCAATATGTTGTCAGGGAGCAGGAAGTCGAAGACGCTAGGAAGGAGATCCGGAAAAACATTGAGGTAATAATCATGGGTAGTGAAGATAGTGACAACGACATGTACTCCCTTGTGAAGACCGCCATAAGGTTCCTAAAAACACGCAAGAAAGGAAAGTTGCCTGAGGCTAATATCGCTTATGCGTTTCGGAAAGAGCTTAAATACAAGAAACTCCAGGTGCTGATAGACGACCCATACGTTGAGGATATCTCAATAGTTGGCCCGGGTAATGTCTGGGTCAGGCATTCATACATAGTTTCACGTGATCCACACGCCGACTACATCAGGACTAACATAGTTATAAAGGACATGTTTGAATTTCTAGAGTACATGAATTTGCTTGCTGAAAAAGCAGGCAAGCTCATAAGCAGGGCTACCCCGATAGTTGATGCTAACCTCCCTGAAAGTGACGGCGGACACAGGATCCACTTAGTACACCCAGATGTAGCGGACGGTAAAGGTGAGATCGTAATAAGGAAGAAGAAGTCAAGCACGCTAGTTAGAGTGAAGGAACTAGTAAGTAACGGCATGTTGACACGAGACATAGCGCTACTTTTACAGGACATAATAATGAAGCGCGGCTCAATACTAATAGTGGGCCCTCCAGGCTCGGGTAAGACGACTTTACTACGCGCGATACTCTATGATTTAATTCCGCATGATTGGAAAGTAGCTATTATAGAGGATACCCCGGAAATAGACCCTCCACAGGGAAGTTGCTGGGTCAGGTATGTCACGCCGACGTACCGCATAGCTAATGGTAGCTCCATAGAGTTCGACCAGATGACCTTAACTAAAGCAGCTCTTCGCTCATCCGTTAACCGGTTCATTGTTATAGGTGAAACTAGAGGCGCAGAGGCCAGAGTGCTCGTTCAAGCAATGAACATGGGGATGGGTGGATTGACAACTTTTCATGGAGGCTCCGCTGAGGAAGCCATAATGAGGCTGACGTCGCCCCCAATAAATCTGACAGCGCAGCAGGTGGCCATGTTTAACTTAATAGTCACACTAAACTACGTAGTGAAAAACGGACTTAGAAGAGCCGTAGTTGCCATAGACGAACCGATCTATGATAAAGGTGAGGATTCCGTTACGTTAAACAGGATATACGAGTATGGCGAGAACGTAACCTACGATGTCTTACTGACGAGGCTACGGAAGATTAACGGGATTAGCTCCAGTAAATCCCCTGTAAACCTCTATGTCAAGATTAACAGAACCGCGGAGGTAAGCTAGAAATGTTCATGAGGCCCCTGATGAAGCACTTCATGAAGTTATTGAACAGTTACCTCTCAGTCATGTATACCCTTAGAGTTCAGGCTGGCATGAGATTATCAATGACGAACAATGAGAACAAAAACTTACTGCTGAGAATACTATTTCCCACATTAATTGGAGGCTTCATAATCGCTATGGATAAACTCGTTCTAAACGCGTCAATCAGTACGTTCCCGCATGCGTTTAACGCCATTCTCGAATTGCTTGCCTCCTCACTGTTACTCACCCCCATGCTTTACATCCTTTACCTGTTAGCTAAAGCACGTGCACGGGCCAGGAGAATTGAGGAGGAGATGAAGTACTTCATAATTTCGGAGTCCGTTATAGCATCAGCGTCACCCAACGTAATTGACGACTTAACATCGCTTGGAAACCTACATGAGATTTTTAACCAATTATCGAGGGAATCCGTGTTGTTAAGGAGATTGCGGAAGTTAATGACTACATCCGAGGTCGTGCACCTGTATAGTAAGTGGATCAAATCAAGATTCGTTGGTAACATATTAAGTGACTTCGTTTTCGCTCAGAGCCTAGGAATAGTTAAGGCTTGGCTAAAAGAGAAGGGTGGGGAACTTCTTGAGGAGTTAAAGGTGGATAGCCTGAATAGAGTGAAGTTTAGGGCTACGGTGTCCATACTATTCGCCGTGCTTTTGGGTTACGTTCCTCCAATTATTCTCGCATTAAGCGCGCTAATGGGTGGTGAGGTAGTTACTAAGGCACTGACCATGACGTTAATGCTTTGCCCTATGTTCTTTTTGGTTACTCCACGCGCACCAAAGCATTTTGAGATATTCTTTAGGAAATTACCACGCAAATGCCTAGCTGCTGTGGCAGCCGTAATCATTATTCTCATATTTAAGTGCGTTACTGCGATACTAGAGCAGGGCGGTGAAGTACGCGTATTGCTTCCATACTTAATCCCATTAGGGATTACTTTAACTGCCCTAGGATTATTCCAGGTTTCAAGCATGGTTAACGCTGTTTACGAGGCACGCCAACTTTCCAACGTCCTACTGACTATCATAGAGGCGCCTTTGAGTATCGGTAATGCCCTAGCAATAGTTAAGGAAGCGCTTAGTCGAACCAATTACAGGGTTTTCAAGGAATTAAGTAAGGTTAACCTGTTGTCTGCGTATCATAGTGTCCTCAGCGACGCTAGGTTATGGATAACTAAGTTTACTATGTACACCATAATGAAGGGGCTAACGTATGGTACCCTTAATAGGGAGAACTTAATGAAGTTACGAAACCTCGTAACCGAGATGCTTAGGGGGTTCAAGCTCTCCTTATCATCAAACGCCATGGTTGCTATACTGGCGCTTGCATTACCCCTGATACTTAATTACGTTGGGGCGCTTGGAAGCGCCTCAGTATCATCATTAACAACGTTATATATCATTGCATCGTCACTGATCTACTCAAGTTACGCGTCCTACGTAATCTTTGGCAAGGTAACTAATACCTTACTTCCTGGAGCGGTTTGCATTGAACTAGCGTTCCTGCTGAGGTGATCTAGGATGATACCTCAGCCGCTTAATTTAATCCCGTGGAGCACAATCTCTAAAGAACCCTTCGGGAAGGTAGAATACTCGCTGGTGTACAGGCAGGGACACGTGTATCTAGTGAGAAACCCCGCAGGTGACATCTCACCTGAGGAAGTCTTTTACGAGGTATTCCTTGAGGGAACAGAGTTACGTATAAGGAAAGTAAGCGCGTGCAGTAACCCTAGGGAAAATGAATTTAGAGGCGTAGTGGGTTCTCTAGTGGAGTTAACTGAAGACGGGTTCTTCGTCATTACCCGACATAACGAAAAGTTAAGATGCGAGAGGAGTGCATCAAGAGTGCTTCGAGTACATGATAAGGTATTGTTAGTATGCGCCAGCAAGGATCACGCTAAGATATATCTCCCTACAGGCGGAGATCTTACGGAGATCAAGAACGTCATAACTGTTAGGGGGACGTGGACCTCCTTAATCGCAGGCGACCTGCGAGGAGATACGTTAGCATTAATAATCGATCCTCTGAGGGGGATTTCCCGGGAATATCGAATAACTAATTGCGTGCCAAGTAGCGCAGTGTGCAGTGATTCGCTATGTATCATTAAATGTAGCAATGAAGAACATTACGCAGTAACATTCAATAATGTCCATGCAATTCCTGCTGGTCTCTCCCCACTCACTAGTTGTGGGAACAGTGAGTACTACTTCGATATAGAGAATAACTTACTGACAAGGTACCTAAACGGTGTTTTAGAACCTCTAGTGGATGTCAAGCCACGGTGCTTAGTCTGCTACGACGACACTGACGCGGTGCTTACCGACGACACAGGAATATATCTGCTTCACGGGAATACCCTATTTAAACTCACTGAGACCCCATCCAAGGAAGTAGCGTCAAGAAAACCCATAGTCGTTGCAAGAGCAAAAGAAGGTAAATACCTCGTAATTAATGCCTCCAAGAGAGTTATGGGTGAAGCGTACGCTAAGTCGTGCGCACCAACTGCTGAGGGACCTGTGATATGTATTGTCGATGAAGGGATCGCTATTTTAAGTCCTTTCGAGTTCTTTAACCCTAAAATTAAGGTTCTAAGAGATTCCGTGGACTTCGATGGTTACGCAATAGTAGAGATAGAACCTTGGTCTCCCGGAAGCAGTTACGACGTAAAAGGATCAGTTACCGTGGTTAATGCCGTAACAGCAGGTTCTAAAGCAATAGTAGCGCTGAGACCCCGAAGACTTGGGTGGAGCGGTAACGTCATATTTAGCGCGAAACTACCTATTTACCACATGTCATCAAACATTCATGTAGTATCGAAAGAACCAACCTTAAGCGAGGTATCAGTAATCGACTGCGCGTTCCTTAAAGGAGGACATATAAGGGGAACGAACTTTAACTTTAAAGCGACACTCGAGGTAACCATAACGTCACCGGTACCCGAGGAGCCTTCCTTAGAACTAAGCTGTAACTCCCTGAAAGAATATCATGTGGAGTACCTGAAGAAGGAGTGTACGTTAAGTAATTCATGCAGGTTTATCTTAGAAATATTAGGTTATAGTGAAAGTGAATCTAAAATTCCTTTCGAAGTCACCGTTAGGTACGGCAGGGGGGATTCGTACAGAGTTGGTAAGTCAATAATAGACTTAAGCAAATACGCCCTAGAAAACCCCCTGAGTTCAAGTGATTTACTCGTTAACCACCTAAGTAACCAAGCCACTGTGGTAAAGAGCGTCAAAGGAGCTAAACTTCTGGTATCATGCAGTAATGGATACGTTTTTGAGGGCGTAGGAAACGTAACTGTCTCAGAATGTTTAGAGCCATTACTAGTAACTGAGGAACTAGTAAATGATGACTACGTATGGCATAAGGAGTACAGACTCAGGTGCAACACAAGGTACATGGTTACTGGTGGCCCCACCTTTAACATAGTTAAGGCTAAGGGCAGGGAAGGAGGCATAATATGCAGGAGCTCCTTAATCAAGGTACCACGTAATCCCGAATTACACGTGCACATTAATAAACTTCAAGTACGTAACGACGGCTACGCAGAGGTTCTCCTGAGACTCGAAACGAATGCACCCTCACTAATCAGCGTTAGGTGCGGAGAGACACTTACACAGGGCTTCGTAGAGCATGAGGCAAACCTACTCACGAGGTGTTCAATACGTGACGTCTTAGAAGGTATTGACGTGGTAGCAATTCACGTGGGTACGGACAAAAT
>JALSOX010000014.1 GCA_026986255.1 Desulfurococcales archaeon | reverse complement strand
CGGGACTACTAACATGAAGGTTACTCTAGTGCTGCTTGCTAGGGCAGGCGATTTAGTAGGGGGAAAGAGGAGGGTACACGTAATTGATTTACGGGAGGGGGCCACCCTACATGACTTAGTACTCTTCATAAGGGATAGTATAAGTAGGCGGTTAGGTGAGGGAATATTAAGCGGAAGGTTAATATTTGCTATATACGTTAACGGCACCCAAGTGTTAAGCTTAAATACACGCCTTAGAGACGGAGATCGAGTGGTAATGACAACACCTGAAATGGGTGGGTAAGTCTTTAATTCCCTCTATCAGTGTCCCTTAGTAGTGATGAAGTTTTGGAATACTTCTACGATTGGTTCGTGGAAGTAGCGATCCTATTAATTGTTGCTAGGTTGTCTGAGTTTATTGTTGAGAGATTAAAGCAACCTAAGGTGTTTGCATGGGTAATGATAGGGTTAGCCCTTCCATTGATGCATTATGGGTTATCTATGGTTACAGTGTCCCTAGGAATATTAGGGATAATAACCTACCTGTTCTACATAGGCTTAGAGGGATCGTTAAGGGGATTTTTGAGAGAGTTACGCAACGCTGGACTAATAGCTGTGGGAGGCGTTATTACCTCATTAGCCTTCCCATTACTAATCCTTCCCTTACTAGGTGTTGGCGCATTTGAGGCATTTGCTGTTGGTGCCGCTCTCTCAGCTACTTCCGTTACGCTCACGGTGAGGACACTCGAGGAGTTTGGGAAGGTTAGGAGTAAGGAGGGGCAAGCAGTGTTAGGTGCGGCGGTCGTTGATGACGTACTTGGGTTGGCCTTACTGAGTACGTTGGTGGGGTTAACGGAGCTTAAGTCTGAAATTGATGTGATGATTTCCGTAGTGGAGATAATTGTGTTGGCGTTTGCTTTCTGGTTCGCGGTAGCCTTCACCATTCAGAAGGTAGCTCATCCAATGTATAAGTGGTTCTCAAGACTTGGTGAGGAGGCTCCGGTACTGACGTTGACGTTCGCCATACTGCTACTCTTGTCATTCGCGGCAGTTCGGTTGAGGCTTAGTGCTATTCTCCTCGCGTACGCTCTCGGATTGGGGCTCTCATCACATAGGTACATGGCGAGTAAAACCGAGTCCATGATATATCCGCTCGTAACGCTGTTCTCACCGCTATTCTTCATAAGTGCCGGGTCAATGCTTAACATAGCATCCCTGATCAGCATCAGTCTCAGTAAATCCCTACTCATGGTTCTCGTAATAATATTGCTAGGTTTCTTAACGAAGCTTATCGGGTGCTTCGTACCAGCAGTAATAAGCGGATTTAGCAGAAAGGAAGCTTTGGTAATTGGCTTAGGGATGGTTCCAAGAGCAGAGGTAATGATGACAACGGCGCTGGCCGCACGTGAGGCAGGGATTCTCTCCCTCGAGTCCTACTTAGCCCTGATACTCTTGATACCCATATCGTCATTAACAGTTCCTGCATTAATATCCATGGTTTACAGCAAGGGGTAATAGTTGAATCCGTTAGTAGAGAACGCCACTTTGACCGTTGTCAATTTTAAAAACCTCGTGTCAACACTCAAGTGGTGAGGAGAGGACGGACACTCAATTACCAGCTATGCAAGGAAGTGATGTTGTGTTAGAGAAGAGGAGGGTTATGCGGTGGCTTGTAAGGGAACTTAAGAAGCAGGGATTCATGATATGGCCTGATTACCTAATAGAAGTTGCGGGTATAACACATAAGATCGATGTGTTGGCAGTGCTTTCACCTATAACTGGTGTGGAGCTAAAAATCGCATTCATCATCGCGGATACGCCCTTAAGGCCAGAGGATGTCGAGAGATTTAGCGTGTGGAGGCAAGAGGGGAAATTTGACAAGGTTGTCATTATAGCTATAAGAGACGTAAGCGTGGAGGCCTACGAGCTAGCTAAGAAGTTAGGCATAGATATCGTTCGTGTCGGCAGGGACATAGAGGTAAAGTATAGGGAGGAGCTAGGAAAGTATGATGTGCTTCACGTCCACCCAATCATAAGTGAGGAGAACGCCGTCAAGGCACTCAAGAAACATGAGAAAGGATTTCTAAAACGTATTGGCGCGCTGAAGCACCATTTCCTGATTTACCTACCCTTCATAGAGTTCGAGCTAGAGGCCATAGTTAGAGGACCTGAGGAAGAGGGTTCAGGGGAGGTTGAGGAATTGTCCCTCACTTTCGAGGGTATACGAGGATCCTTAGTTATCGAAGAAGGAGACACGCTGAAACCCTTGAAGGATAGAGGAGGCTTCGCCGAATTAAGCGACGCTGCCCTAGACATGATCAGAATCCTAGCGAGGGAGGGGTACAAGACTATTAGCGAGCTAGCGATGGAGCTGAAGCTGGGCGAAGGTAAGATAAGGTCTGTGGCTAACTTCTTACTAAACAAGGCCTTAGTGGACGTGTACTCCGACGTCGTGGAGATACGCAAGACAATAGCAGAAAACTCCTTCTCTATCTTAAAGTCGCTGGAGGCTAGGGGGGCTCACCTACATGAGGGTGAGCCCCCCGCGTCCGATAAGGAACTAGTGATATTCCCAAGGACAAGCATAGATGGATTAATATCATTTATAGAATCCTTCGCAAGGAAAATCTCAGCTATCCACGTGGTATATTACCCATTCTACGTGGGGTTAATAGAATGCAATGGAGAGAAGAAGGTTATTAAGTATACGTTAGTAGATGCTGTGACTGGAGCTGATGCGAGGGCTGTTTCATGGTTGCTAACGCATGTTGAGGATGTGATAGAGGGCTTCATAGAGGGATGTCTTAGTAAGTCAGAGGGAGAGGGTCAATAATTTCAGCGTAGCCTAGGTATTCCAGCAGAATAGCCTCCAGCCCATTCAAGAAAGTAACGGTGCCTGGAGCCACCACTCTGCCGTTGACCGATAGCCCACGCTTTATCCTTATGGCAACCCCACTATGGGTAAGGGTTAGTCCCTTAAGTAGTAGTTCATGATATCGGGGAACTATTCTTAAAGCACAACTCAAGGCTTCACGATCTATAGACTCTAGCGGGAGCTTATAACTTAAGGATTTCTTAAGCCTAAAACGTCCTAATGCGGTCGAGAGTTCCTCTACTATGCTAATATACTTTGCGCAAAGCTCGGTCTCCATACTTGATGCGCACCAGTCAATAGTGTCGTTAATCTCGACGGACATTTTCTCTAAGTCCTCTCTCTGTATACGGGCATGCTCCTTCAAGGTAAGTTCTCTCAATAGGAATTCCCGAATCATTCTTATCGACCTAATAAGTAAGGTGAAGGACGCAGTATAAATGAGTGTGTTCCCGGCATCCTTCAAGATCCTACGTAATCTTAACTATCTCAGTAGCGTTATTCAGTGTTAAGAACACAGCAACGGGTAAACTCACCTTAAGTAACTGCCCTTTAGAAAGCGTGAGTTCGGTTCCCCAAAGATTGAAGGAGGGAGTCTTAACTAGCGACTTTATTATAGCATACCCCTTGAAGGGGGAGAGGTGTTCCCCTATGTTAAAGTTAAGAATGTCGCTCTCCGTACTAAGTATCTTTGATACGAGGCCGGACTTGCCGTTGATTGATCCCGGTATCCTAATTAACCTTGATAGGTCTTGAGTAACTTGCTCGTCTATCTCTACATACGCGTGCTCAATGACGGTTTCTGGGTTCTGCATCACGACCCCCAACTCAAAGCCGGTTCTAGCTATCCTTCCACGCCACCCACCGTCGTTGGGGAGTGGTGGTGCGGGCTTGATTCGTTTAGATTGAATAAAGAGCTTATTCAGGTCTAGACCGATGCCTTTGATGTAGTCTATGAGTTCACGGCGCTCCTTAGAATTGAGCTTCAACCAGTCCTCTTTCCCCGTCTCTACTACGACATGAAATCCTCGATTTCCTGTGAAGTATATCAGGATTTCGCTTCGGCTGAAGCCGAAATCTTGGACTAGGATGTCAATTAGCCTTAAAAGATGATCCTTGCCAAGATCAATGCACTTCTCAGTAACGATGCTGAGGGTCTTACCCTCCCCAATTTCTATGACTGCGCTATCGCACCCCCTAATGTGATCCACATCGATGTCAAACATTAGTTCTGAACCTAGCCAGCCCTTATCCTCCATGCGTTCAGCTGCCGGGTCCCGGTATATTGCAGCAGAATAGTATGCTTGTCGAGGCGTTTGTCTTGTTAGGTACTCTCTTAGGGAGGCCACGCTTTGGAAAGATAGGTGCCGTACGTAAGATTTACCTTCGAATGGTTGGAAAGCGAATTCCCTAAGCATATAATTTTCTGGTAGGCGAAGCTTTGCTTCTGAGTAGTATTCCCTCAGCAATTCCTGCACTATGTTTTTCGTCCTAGTAACCTTCATAGGATATTCACTCTGACCTGGGGGCGACGTAATAGCTTAGTTTGGCACCCTGCATGTAGCTCAGCTCGAGGTGAGCAGGCATGTCCGAATCCGCACGCAGGATAACCTTATCCGACAATTTTATCGGTTGCTTCAAGTAACTGAAGTACTCCATACCAAAACTAACGCTGAAGCCAGGTGACTCTGCTTTCGCACTTTCTAGCGTGCCTCTCTCTAGGGACAGCTCGACCTCAGCCTCGCCTAGGTCGCTTATGGATCTCAATTTAAGAGTATTCTCGTCTCCACTAATCCATAGGGTTTCACCTACGTCTTCAATGCTATTTATAGCGTCATAGGCTACGGTACCCGAGGTTACATACTCGTTATTTAATTCCAAGGACAGCTCAGGTATGCTCTCCGCTTCGCCCTCGGTTCTTAAAGGTATCATGAACCTTCGCGGGACACCACGCCGTTCGAATATGAAGGATATTGAGGACCCCGTCCACTCTATGCTAATTCTGTCATCGCGCTCTGCGGTCTTCATTATCTTCCCCACATCCTCTAAGTCTATCACTAGCGTGCTCTCCTCATTAATGTCGAACTCATCAAAGGATTCCTTAGGTATAGTGAACGCTATTAGCGCGGTTCGTGACGGGTCTAACGCCTTGAGTGAGAGACCTTCGTCTGGACTGATCTTGATTACGGCTGTCTCGATGAATTTGCTTGCTGATGTTGTTATGTATCGCCAGATCCTCGCGTCAGCAAAAGTTATTTTCACGCACAACACCGTCTAATCCGTGTGTTCTAGGATATTTAAAAATACTCACTTAAGTATGCAATGAAGTTACTCGTACTCACGCCATGTGTAACCGCACTTCGTGCACGTGTATATCCTCGTGGGCGGCTCGTCCGCAGCCCTGGTTTGAAGTATTACGTAATAGGCTTCATCGTTCCCGCATCTTGGGCACCTAACGCCCTTAGTCTTAGGAACGCCTTCTTTCTCTCTCGTGGTGTCTAATATGAACATCCTCTCTGTTTCCTTGTGCCGTATCTTCTTCCTAATTATCACTCCTTTCCTGGATTCATCAACTTCCTTAACATATCCGCAGGAGGTGCATACCAGTACCGTTTTGCCTCCCTGCTTCTTAGGGACCATCATACTCCCGCACCTCGGGCAGAACTCCAGCATGGCTCCCTCCCCCGCATACCTAGTCTAGGTTGTATCTGCACATATTAACCTATTTACTTCCTTTGACAAGGCATTAAGAAGCTTCAAGCTTTCCTCTACTCTCAGCCTTACTGTGTGGGGGAGTCCTTGAAGTTCATGCTCATAGGGTTCATTGAGATTAATAATTAACCTTACTTCATCAATTAATCTCGATGAATGTAAGTATCTCACCGCAGCATTGTCACGGCCATCAATTAATCCTAGGTGCTCAATGCCTTTCTCTCCCCGTACTACTACGTAAAGCGTTAGGCTACGTCCTAAGCAGTCCTCAAACTCTTTCATAATCAAAATACGTGACTCAGTCTTCAACTCCTAAAGTCTCCCTAAGTTCCTTAAGTAACTCCTCTGTAATTGCCTTAGACCTCAATACGACTTCCTTCAGTACTTGGCCAGGATCTACGGTTCCATCAGTTACTATCCTTATCACAGGGCTTCCCTCAAGAGGGTGTTCGACGGTGTATGCAGCTAGGCGAACGTTGGGGTGGTTTAACGCCATCTTGGCTATTAGGTTTCCTATGGTGTGGTCCTCACCTACTAACTTGATCACGAGTTCCTTACCGGTGCGTTTTCTAATTACTACCTCCAAGCCAAGCCCCTTCCTTCTCCTGTTAGTTTTCTTAATAAGCTTCTCCACTCCGAAGTTACGAGAAGTCTATGCCCTTCCTCCTCAATGAAGCCTTCACTTTTGAGTTCCTCCATGATTTCCTGTACGCTTTTATTCCGTAGTACTGAGAGTGACGTGATTAAGCACTTAGCTGAGTATGATGCCTTGGGCTTGACCTTAATGAGTTGTTCTAACGATGTTGCTAGTTCTCTTGCGATATTTATAACGACGTCGTTAGGGGCATTAGCGTAAAGCACTCCACCCTTCATTTGCGCGTCGCTACCTGAGATCCTTAGCACCTCAGCTAATGCGTCTGCGGGGAATGGCTTACCTATAACTTTTATCAAGTCATTAAGTCTAACGCACTTCCCGTGCTTCATCCACGCATTTAATCTCCTCCATTCTCTGTACGCCCTTATGACGGCGTAGCGCGTCTGTAAAGCCTCTACTTTATTACCAAACACTGTTATCACTATTTTATCGCCCTTAACCTCTGCCCTTATTAAGGACGCACGCACGCCCTTAGCATTAAGTATTGAGTCAAGGAGTTCCAAACACTTGCCACGATCTTCACAGGAGAGTGTGAATTTGAACATAGTCATGGGTGAAGGACCCTAAGTTGCCCGTAATCTGAGCTTACCTTTCTTTTCTCTATGTTGCCGCATGAATCGCATTTTAGTGTGTCATTGCTTGACCTAGCCATGCGGTTCCCGCATTTTCCGCAGAATGCTAACACGACACCTAATCTATGCTCTTTAATAGTTAAGTTGTAGGGTGGGTAGTTGTTTAGCACCTTAGCCTTAAGGACATCGCCAACGCGCACCACTTCATAGAGATTCTTAACGTACCTGTCGGTGGACTGTGAGATGTGTAGGAGCCCCGTAAAACATGTGGGATACCGGCGGCCGTGGTAGTCGCCAGCTATTTTAACTATGGCGAACTCGTCCTTAACTACTTGCACGATTCCATACACTACCTCACCCTTTTCGGGTATCTTAGGGAGATTCACGGAAGGCTTTACGAACACTACCCGGCTAAGTATGTCTACCTGTGTTACCCCCGTCATGGCGGCCCTCACTACGCCATCCTGGTCAAAAGTGCCTACCCCTGGTAGGAATTCCTCAATTACGCATATCTCTTCTCCAGGGGTCACCCTCCGTCCCTGTATCTCATCTAACCTTCCCAAGGGTTACCCTCCTACTTGACTAAATGATCCTAACCCTTTAATTTTGTGACGCTTTCTCAATACTTCCGCTTGAACCTGACCAGCACGGTTTTGACATAATGGACCTTCCTTCTATGCTTGGGAAGGAACCACCTTATAGGAAACTCGAATAACTTAACAACCTCAAACGTTGACCCGGATTCACGCGCGACCCTGGATAGAACATTGAAGAGACCCTTGCTCACCTTATGAAGGGAATACACGGTTTTACAGATCAATAAAGCAGCCTTAATGAAGTCTATATCAGCTCCCCTCAAGTGGACACCGAAGGGAGGATTCATGATCACAGTACACGTACGCACTTCACGGAGAGGGATTGACTCCCTCACATCCCCCGCAATGAAGCTTACGGGAACGCTTACACGAGGCTCTAGGAAATCCTTAGCCTCGTCTAAGACATCGTAGTCTATATCAACGCAAACAACATGGCTCGCTCCCAGTAATGCAGCACCGTAAGATAGTCTGCCAGTACCGCATCCTAAGTCAAATACTAGCTTACTACTTAAGTTATTAGCCATGTACGCTAACCACAGCATGTCAGCAGCGATGTCGGAGGGCGTGACGTACTGCTCTAACGTTTCTGACGGATTATTGAAGCTAGGCACGGCCTCAATTTCACGCTCAAGATCCTTCTTCCTCAGGATAATCACCAAGGAAACCTATAGGAATGAAGTTTCCCCAAAACGTAAAGCGCCTCTCCGGGAGTTAGGACAGGCTTATGGTAGTCCGATAAGTCATCCACAGGTATGCGGGGACAGGATGTAACTACTACCGAGTCTATGTGAGGGTTGTCTAGATTAGCCAGCGTTGCGCTAGTCAAGTACGCGCATTTAGCAATGAAATACTTCCCACCCTTATCCACGATAGCTTGCTTCACTGCATTAACTACATCGGGCCTATACTGGCCAGCAACGCCGGTAATGATTAGCCAATTACTAGCTTTATCGGCTAGGAGCACCTTGCCAAACCTCACCCTCAGAACCTTCCTAACGGCCTCAGTCATATCAACGTAAGTACATCTGTACGGATCAACCTTAAAAATAGGCTTTAAACCTCCCAGCGATATCCCGGCCCCCAGTGGGTGAAAGGAGCCCCCGGAAACCATGATAACTGCGTCAACACTACTTGACAACACTGTTATGTCAGGGTAGATACATCCAAAGGCAAGCGATTTTCTCTTATTGTTAACTACGGCAATTCCATGCATCAGTAAGAACTTCCTAATAGTTCCATAGAGGTTCTTATGTTGCTGAGTCACGTAAAGAAGAACCCTTCTTAGTTTTCTCTCCTTTAAGTCCCTAGTAAGTTCCTCTAGCACTTCCCTGTTCAATCCAGGTTCATACACTATATCCTCAAACACTACGTTCTCCGGGGGCTCCCAGAGAGGGTACTTATCATGACCGAAATGTATGACTAAATCGTACTCCCTAACGATTCCGAGGTCGAGTAAGCATGACCCGAAATTTGGTGACGCGTCAATATCCACCTCAGACCCATTAGTCTTAGCTAAGATTGCCTCTATCACCTGTGTCGCACAGGGCTTAAAGCCCTCAGGTACTTGAACAAGTATTCTTCTGGCATTCCATATCTTAGATAACGTGTTCTCCCTTAATGTGAAAACGTGGTTCCCGCACTTCGTAAGACGTAGTTTTCTATCCATGGTCATTCTAAGAAGACGTAGCCTTCAACTCCTTTATAACGATCCTAGCATTAATTCCTAACTTATCCCTCAGACGCCGTAAGGCTTCCTTAGCTTGAGGTATCGCAGAACGCGGTACCCTGACCTCAGCTATCACACTACCGAATTTGACGCGTGCCGCGGTCCCTATAGGTTTCCCGAAGGCCTGCCTCATGCCGTCCTGAAGCCTGTCGGCTCCGGCGAAAGCCATCATCTTATTCTCGCGGAGCACATGATGTGGGTACTGTCTAATTATTAGCAGGTACTTATCATCGCCAACATTTTTTGACAGGTACTTGTTAGCCATTACACGTCCTGCTTCTAGCGCGTTGTGCCTGATCTGTGCGAACTCAAGTGACACGAGCTCTAACACGACATCAAAGTCCCCGTGAGGATTACCCATGACGAACTTGCTTATTTTTGGTTGCGGTATCCCATCTATATACTCCTTCCTAGTATAGGGAGGTTTCTTCAGCTCCTTATAGCACCTTGCTGGGCGTAGTGGCATCTGTCGGCACCTATGGTGTAGGGAGGAAAGACGTATATAAGGATTTGCCATGCATGGGGGTTAGTGTAAACTTATCGCCTTGTTTTCTGGTTAATTTTGTGGGTGATTTTCTTCAGAAGCTTATATATTGCCGTGCACTCAGGGATACTCATATTCGACCTGAATAACACGTGTTTCAGCGCTATTACTCCCCGCTCATCGTCCGTAGCTTCTCGAATGATTTCCAAATACCTTCTTATGGCTTGAAGTACGTGTTGATCACAGTAGTTCGCTTCTTGCCCGTAAGGTGTTTTCCTGATCTTGTTAACCTCGTACAGGTATAGAGCGACTGCATGAGAGAGGTTAAGGACATTGTACTCGCTTCCTGTATCTATGGTTGAGATGATGTCACATTGCCACAGTTCGTCCCTCGTTAATCCTGTGCTTTCTCTACCAAAGACCAACGCAACTAAACCTTGCCTTGGTATTACGTGGGGGAGTTCCTCTATTCTTATTCCTTGCCGCAGAACGTCTCTCTCCAGGTTTAGCTTTGCTGTGGTACATACGCTAATTAGTACGTCTGAGATACATTCAGTTAATGACTCAGTGACCCTCACCTTATTTATATTATCTTTTGCTCTGGCAGCGAATTCTAGGACCTCACCGTCTTTGATATCGAACTGAGGATTCACAACACATATTTCATCAACGTTAAAGTTTTTTGCAAGTCTCAGTATGAAGCCGAAATTTATTTTTCCTTCAGGGGATACTAGGACAAGCCGTACTCTTAGGTTTTCCTTACGATTCATTCCTCAGCGTCCCTCAGGCTTTCCCTTCAAGGTGGGGGTATACCCCTAAGTATTTAATGCCTTCTAGGAGTACCCGAGCATCTTGTATATGCGTTGTAGGTATCCTATCACAACAGCATGCTTAACGTTGGGGGGCGGGTTAACGAAGAGATAGTAGCGTTCCTCACCCCTGAGCTCGCTGAGTAACCTATCGACAATAACTGCTACTGGATCAGCTATCTTACCACGTTCCTTAAGATCCTCAAAGGACTCGAAACTTTTTTTCTTGCGTTCTTCCAGCAAGGCCCACATGGTTTTCTTACCAATTCCCGGGAGAAGCTCCAGTGAGTGAAGTTTAATTGTGAGAGGTGCAGCTATGTTAAAGAATGTTACGAAGACCTTCTCCTTTTCCTGCACAATCTTTCTTAACGCCTCCGGCAGGTACGAGCGGGCTACACCACTAAGTTCATCGTACGTTATCGGCTCCCCCCATACGAAATCAACCTTATCTCTCAACTCCCTTAACTTAAAGCTCACACAAACCTTTTCCCCTTGCTTGATGCTTACTCTTGGCTTAGGGTAGAATTCCAGTAGCGTGAAGTATTTGTCGCCAACTGCCTGAGCTATGGGTCGTGACCTATGAGGAGGGTGTGGATCTATGGGGTTACCCTCAGGCATAAAGTCAAGTACTATAGCGTAATCTTCCCTAGCTACTCTCTTATCACCCTTGCGGTACTTGCTGCTCATCTTAAAACGCACCTATGAATGTTTACTTTTCACTCTTCACGCTCTACGCAATAAGAAGCGGTTACATCTAATATCTTTTTAATCATCTCTTCATCTAGCGGCTCTGGTTTTCTATCGTATATAACTCTAACCTCATCGGGTGTCTCGGGAACGATATTTGCAATCATTACGGCTGTTGCCTCATCCATCCCTAACTCAGTGAGGGCCTTAACGAGCTCCTCTCCTCGAGTACATTTGTTGAATCTACGTACATAATCCTTAACTCTTAAAGCTAACTGGCTAAGACCAACCTCTTTGCTTTCCAGCTCCTCCAATACTTTCATCACGGTGCTGTAAGGTATGTTCCGTGCTTCTTTTAACTTCATGGCTCCCCATCACGCAGGCGCAGGTCTTAAGTGCTCAGGCAGTAGTATTAGTTCCTTTCTCTTATTTCCTAGGTAAACCTCCACAATGTAGGCTCTCCCCCGCTTGCCCATGATTGTCCCTACCTTCCCGACATATCTCCTGTGAGGTAGTGTGTTATGGATTGCTGGGTTGGGCTTTATGTACACCTTATCGCCTTCCTTATACTCATGCATTATTAGGCTTAGTGGCGGTATAGCTCCGCGTTCCCTTATTCTCTTTCTATACACCTTCCTGGTCCTGTTTCTTGGTCCCCTTGATGCCTTAACCACTTCGAGCACCTAAAACTCACTGGTACGTCCGCCTTATAAACGTTGATAAAGCTAAGAGTTGTCCGTGACCTCTTCGCTACAATACGTGAGCACATCAAGATAAAGTACGTGTAATTCTTTCCCTAGCACCTCGGAGAATGAGGGTGAGGTTCTGCCTTCATCCCCGTGTACAAGTTCCTTAACGTAGAGCCCTCCTTCACAATGGATTAGTATCTCGCACGTGTATTTCCCGAGGCTTCTTCCCTTAACAGCGTAGACCCTTCTTATACGTTCAATGTCGGGGCGACGACGGAGTACCCTTCGAGGTGTTCTCTGGCGAATCTCGATATCCTTGAACTTACGTTCTATTATGCTGAGATCGTCCTTAGTGAGGCCTGAGGGAGAGTATGCTATGACTCTGTACACCTTGGGGGAGATTCTTTCCTTGATCTCCTGCACTACACGATACGGTACGTAGGAACTCAACTTTATGATTACCCATGGTGGGGTTGAGGCTTTAACCTCTGCGACCTTCAAATTAACAGCCCTTCTGCGCGGCGCTTTGAGTTCCAGGACAAGAGGCCTCCCAAACCCCAGCATGCGGGCGTCAGCATCTTCCCTGCCTGCTGCGTGAAGCTTTAGTTCCTCTGCATCATATATTCGCGTGATCTTCCTACAGGATTCCTCAATAGACAGTTCATAGTACTTGATCCCTCCCTCTCCTATCCATTCCATCTGAGATATAAATCTACCTAGCTTCACGTAACTGCCGAGTATGTACAGGGGTTGTGGCTGAACATTTACGGATAGGGAATCTAAGTCTAAAAGCACTACAGCATCGTAATGCTTGAAGTCTGGCTGCATACCTGTCAATAACTGTATTCTCTTTCCAACCTCCCTTTTTAGTTCCCTTGACACTGACTCCCAGTGCTCTATGCCTAAGTCCATCGCTAAGTTCTGCTCTCTTAACTCAATGTCCGAGCCGGACTTAACCCCAACAACGAAGGACTTCGACTCCAGACTCCCGAGTTCTCGGGCCGCAATTAATGTTGCTTCGGGTATGAAACGATCGAGGACGTTATTGCATATGGCGCATGGCGCACAGTGTTCCTCGGTTTCCTTGTCCTCACGGCGGGAGTAGTTGCGTGCTAGTTCTGTGAAGGGATAACATGCGTTCTTAGCTAGCTTAAGTATACAGGATCTGGCTTCCTCGTCACCTGCCTTCGCCCTACTATGAAGTACCATGGAGAGCAGGGTCTTTATGCTTCTACCCCTTTCCGCATTAGAGAGTCCTCTCCCTAAGCTGGCGAAGAGCCTACCTAAGCACCTATCGCACAGGGGAACCCTTAGTAGTGCCTCCAGTGCCTTGCTAAGTAACTCGTCCTCCACGCCCTTAGAACCCACCTTTTATCCCCAGTTTCCTCAGTATCCCTTTCTTCCTCTTAATGTTCCTCAGCATTCTCCTAGTGTTTTCGTAGTATGCTAG
>JALSOX010000013.1 GCA_026986255.1 Desulfurococcales archaeon | reverse complement strand
AGCCATCAACAGAAATGAGGTGACTGAAAGGGAAAGCCCGCCGACCCCCAACCCAGAAAACAATCAAAACACCATGCACGGACAATCACTAATGACCTGAGGTTTCAGCTAGTGGTCCTCTCTTCATCCCCATTTTAGGTCCTTTAGGACACCATTCATCATTAACACGTACTCACTCACTACCTACAGATACATCGAGGCTATAATGTTAACCTCAAAATTATTCTCTTCAATTAATTAACTGCCTGAGGTTAGGTGCTAGCGAGAAAAGTGATGACGCACATTACCATATCCCGTAATTCCCTTAAATCAACCTCTTTATCAGTCTCCACAACGACGCAGAACCTCTGCCCGTCAACATTTCCCTCGAGGAATACCATACTGTTGATTAAATTTACTTTCGACTTGCCTCTCTGACACTGCTCAGGTAACGCACTATACCTCATCACTATTAATGTCTCCGGCGCATTACATGTGGGATTAATCATGAAGTCTAAGCAGAAATGAACCGCGTCTTCAAAGCTGTGGTGACGCTTAATCTCAGAGTTGTCCGAAGCCATCACGAATACTGAGGACATCTTTAGTCACCATGACCACTTACCCCTGCCCGCCACAACACCCACACAGCATCTCTTATTACCTAAAAAGTTAATTATGGGTAACTTCCCTGGAATTTATTCGCCTTAAAGTGAAAGTAAGTTCTCAACCTGTTTTCATCCGCAATCATTAATCATTCAAGGTAGGGTCGTAGCGCATCCATAGCTACGTTATAGTCCTTCTCTTCATCTAACTTTCCCTGACCAGTTAGGTTAGGTTGCGTGAGTACCTTTATCACCGTACCATCCTCAAGCTCAGCGAGTAGTTGAGGAAGCCACGTTAATCCTAGTTCGTCTGTCTCGCCATGCTCGGTTAGGTAAACATAGTCCTCCTCCCTGACCTCTAACTCAAGTTTTAGTTCCTTGGATATTCTCCCAGCTAGCCTGCTGAAGTGCTTATTGAGTGGGTGCGATTTACTCGTTACCAGTACTAGTTTCTTTACCTTAGCCATGCCTGTTCACACGAAGATAAGTAGTGCGTAGGGGGTAAATAGGTTATTTTGTTCAGGTTTTCAGCCGGCAGCTGACATCATTCGATATAGTCAGTTCCCGGATTCCTCAACATCCCTGTTTATAGGGTCATTAAGGTATTTTAAATTCTGATTCAATGGGTGTTTAGGTAATCTTCCGCGCCGTGACTAAAAGGGAGTGATTACGCCTCATTTCCCCAGGAAAGTAATCAGACTAGGAGTAAGAGGTACGGTGAGTACCCATGCTGACTCGTTTAAGAGAGTCTGTAAGGCCGTTAGCTGAGGCCTTGGGAAGGAGCCTAAGCAAGATCGGGATATCGCCTAACGCGTTAACTATTACGGGGCTAGTATTCTCCGTACTCACCCCATTAGCTGCAATTCTATTTAATCCGTGGTCCTCCTTAGCTCTAATGATCCTTTCCGCCACATTCGATTTCCTAGATGGCGCCGTAGCGAAGGCGACTGGAAGCATTAGCAAGAAGGGAGCGTTCCTGGATTCCTTTAGCGACCGCGTAGCTGACGCTGCATATATATTGACGCTTAAGATCCTAGGTATAGATTGGGTTCCGGCATTCCTCTTCGTGATTACGGCATTCCTCGTAAGCTATGCTAGGGCTAGGGGTGAGGCGTTAGGGCTGAGAATGGAGGGTGTGGGCCTCATGGAGAGAGGTGACCGCATAATAGCGATCGGTGCCGCACTGATCCTGCTATGCATGGGTTACGTTAGGATAGCGACAATCATTGTCTGGGTCTCCATAGCTTTATGCATAATAACCATTATACATAGGGTTGCGTATATAGTGTCGGGGACCGAGTAATGAGAGCGTCCCGCTCAGCATGGTTATTCACGCTAGGTAACGAGGTTGTTCAAGGGAGGGTAATTAATACTAACGCATCATATCTTGGCAGGAGGTTAACGCTGTTAGGCTTCGATGTGCGGGGGAACATATCGCTTGTTGATGACGTATTGCTTGTTACGGAGTTCCTTAAGTACGTAATGAGTAAGAGGCCAACCCTAATCGTAACGACCGGTGGCTTAGGACCTACGTACGACGACCGCACGCTGGAGGCTGTAGCGAGGGCTGCGGGACTAAATCTTGTGCTGAATGAGGAGGCTCTGACGATGGTGCGGGAGAAGTACTCTGAGAAAGGGCTTGAGCTAACGGAGGACAGGGTTAAGATGGCCTATCTTCCTGAAGGCGGCGTTCCGATACCGAATAACGTAGGTACGGCGCCCGGATGCTGGCTTGAGGTTAGTGGAACTATAGTAGTGTCTTTGCCAGGGGTTCCCCGAGAATTAGAGGCGATGTGGGAGAATTGGGTCGAGCCCAGGCTCCGCAAGCTATTTCCGGAAATCCATATTGTAGAGCACATGTTTAGGGTCATCGGCGTCCCTGAATCCTCGGTTGCGCCGATAGTTAAGAAGATCTTGAAGGCTTACGGCAACGTGTACGTAAAGACCCACCCCAAGGGTCATGAGATAAGAGCACCTGTACTAGATGTTTATGTGATGGCTACTTCTGAGGACATCAAGGAAGCTAAGCAAACAGTTAATGAAGTTGTGGAAAGACTGGTTAGTGAGTTAAAAGGGCTTGGAGGACGTATTGAGGATGTCAGCGTGTAACAAAGCTGAATAACCCTCTACCACCAGCTATCTCCTCCCAAGGTATGTTGAACGGCAGAAGAAGTTGTTGAAGCACTGACTTCGTTGCCTCAATGTACTCGTCCACGTCAACGTCCTCTAGCTTAGCCAGCTGTATCGCCTTCACCTTATCCTTCGTCCTGGTCTTAACATATAATACTATATCGCCCTTACCCACCATTAGACCGTACCTACTCAACTGTATGGCTGCCTTAACGTGAATTGGTGTTGTTTTTGTGTATGCCTCTATGGGTTTATTCAGGGTTGTCTTGAACGCTACCTCATCGAGGGTGAAGTCCCTGCTCTTCAACCTATTGTAGAGCTTTTGAACAGTGTTCTTAAGCTCCTGCTTTACTTTATCCAGCGCTACTGGGTCAGGCTCTACACTACTTATTAGTTGAACTACCTTCACGAACGTATCCTGGAGTAGTTTGGGAACGTTCTTCTTCTTCCCGACCATTCCCTTAACGTCAACCTTGCCGTCGGTTCGCACACCGATGTAGTTCTTCTTCAATGCGAATGCCACGTACTTATATTCCTTATCCACTTCCAAGTCAAGCCGGAATTGCTTGTCAACCCACTCTATGAGTTCTTGTAGCTTATCCTGGCTCGGACTCCAAAGGAATAATGAGTCAGTGTCACCGTAGAGCACTTTCAAACCGAGTTCCTTGGCCTTACGTAGCGTTGAGGTTATGACGTACCTGCCGAGCGCCGTTACGGACTCTGCTAAGGAGGGC
>JALSOX010000012.1 GCA_026986255.1 Desulfurococcales archaeon | reverse complement strand
CAGCTTCTACATCACCCCTTGGGCCGGCAACTATGATTACTGCCTTCCTATACTCCTTTAAGGTCACTACGTCAAGCACTACTCGATGTTTAAGGTCTTCAGGTAACTCAGCGAGAAATTCGTCAATGAGATCCTTCTCCAGCAGTATTGTGCGTGCAGCCACTACATTTCCGTTGAAGGATATGTTATCGATGGGGACATCACTGTATTTCGGAATCGCGGACAATATTGACAATACCTGCAGGATTTCCTCAGACTTAGAGATTTCCTCGCCGATTCGCTCGATTCTAGCCTTAATGCTCCTAGCCCGTTGCAAAGCTTCCGAGAGCTTACTCGATAAGCTTAGGAGGTAGTCATGGAGCTTACTTGCTGATATCTCACCGTCTAACTTGACGAGGATCTGCTCGGGGATGATTGCGTCAAACTCGCTGAGTATGCGTTCTAGCTTACGTAATCTCTCAGCCTCCTTAGAGAGGACCTCGCGGTCTTTTTCGCTGACCTCCGTAAGTAGCTCTGGGTGCAGGGAACCGGCGCTCTGGAGGACCTCCAGTAATTTCCCAGCGAGTTTCTTCTCAGTAAGGATCCTTACGTAAACTACCTTCTCTGGCGTGGATACGATCATCTTTAGCTCCCTTGAGCAGTCCCCGCAACTAACTCTACAATCCTCAAAACAATTTCATTCTTGTACCGACTATACCTCTCCTCCATTACTTGCTTCCTCCTCTCGAAGTCCTCCTGCGCCTTCTCGAGTTTCACGCGGAACTCTTCCTCAATCTCCCTAATCTCATCCTCGCTCAGTGGTGCGTCAATTTCTGCGCTCCTCAATGACTCTGCTTTCTCCCTAGCCTTACGTAAGATCTCATCCGCCTCCTTCTTGGCTCTCTCTACGATCTCCCTGGCTTCCTTCTCAATATCGCTTAAGGAAGACAACTTCTCACTCCCTAGGATTTGTTAGGGGTTTTCAAATAAGCTTTAGCACACCGAGGGAGACCATCAGCCCTCACACGGTTCTTCATGCTTTTAAAGTGTTTAATCCGCTCCGGAGTGGTCCTCATCATGTTCATGTACACGCTAATGTTTTTAGAAACTTAATTAACATTACTTCGGGATTATTGAGATGAGTGAGGAGTACATAGTTAAGTTTGAGCATTCTAGTGCTAAGCAATTAGTAACGGTTTTAGAGGCGTTAGGGAACATCGTCGATGAGGCTCTATTTAGGTTCACGCAGGAAGGCTTGACCGTTAAGGCATTAGACCCAGCGCAAATAGCGCTGATAATCATAAAAATACCTTCGGAGGCATTCCTAGAGTACAGCATAGAGAAAGATCTGGAGGTCGGCGTAAACGTCAATAATCTCATCAAGACCCTACCCAAACCCAAGAAAGGCGATAAATTCGTGTTCAAAGCTAACGAGGAATTCTACGAAGTAATAATAGAGAGTATGTCAACGAAGAGATACAAGTACAGATCCATAGAGGTCTCAGCGCAGGAAATTGGTGAGATATCGCCTGAGTTCAAGGTTTCAGCCATCGTGGTTGCTAGGGCCTTTAAGGAGGCCCTCAAAGACCTTAAGGGTGCTGGCACAATAACTTTCGTCGCTGAGGATGATCAGTACCTCTATCTGAAGGCGTTGGAGGTAAATGCTGAAGCAAGGCTTTCTAGGGTGGGAGGATCCATACTTGAGATGGAGGTTAAGGAGCCTTCACGAGCTAACTATGATGAGGACTACATATTAAAGGTGCTCAACTTAACAGGCGTGACTGATGCCGTGAACATAAAGTTTGGGAGTGATGTTCCCCTCTACCTTTCATTCACCCTTGTTGAAGGGGGGAACGTTGAATATCTACTAGCGCCAAAGATGTGATGATAAGATTTTTATTTGACTGATGATAAAAAATTAAGTGGGTGCTGCCCTTGGCCGTCTTAGATTTAGACGAGATAGACAAGAAATTAATAAATATTCTCCAAGAAAACGCTGACCTAACGTACGCAGAGTTAGGAAGGATGTTGGGCATAAGTTCTTCTACAGTCTATATGCGTGTTAAGCGCCTTAAGGAAAGAGGCATTATTAAGAGAATAGTTGCGGAGGTCTCACCAGAGACCCTGGGATATAATCTAAGATCCTTGGTCTTCCTTGCAGTAGACATAAAGAAGTACAATGACATAGTGCAGGCGCTCCTCAAGATCCCGCAGATAAAAGTAATTTACGACATCACGGGGGAATGGACGTTCGCATTAGAGATACTTGTCAAGGATCACAAGGAGCTCTCAGAACTCCTCGACAAGATAGGAACCATTGAAGGTGTTCAGCATACATCAACCGCAGTCGTACTGCGCGTAATTAAGGAGGACAGAAAGGTAACGCCGCCGTGAAGCCCGTATTCGGGTACTGCTACTTCACGGTAGATAGGTTAGGGCAATTCACGGAAGTAATAGTTTTTGAGTATATCGATGAGAACCAAGAATTCGCGGAGATCTTATCAGATCACCTCAAGCTACGTGAGGAGCTAACTAAGGTAAGAGAGAACATGCAATTCTTCATTGATGCCGAGGAGGTCAAGGTGAACGGAAAGCGTGTTCGCCCCCGGATAATTAAGGCCCTAGCAGGTACTGCTGGTGACCCCTGCAGACCCTACATATCATTCATTATCAGGTTCAGGGGGATCCTCAAGCCTGGGTTGAATGTATATGAGGATAGGTACGAGAAGGACGTTGCTGAGTACGACTATACAGTTACGTGGGTTTTACCCCCAGGAAGTCGTGTTGTTGAAGCTGAGTTCGGGTTTAAGTATGAGGTAGGTCCCGATAATGTAATCTCGTTTAGCGTTCCGAAAGGTTCCTCTACTCCTGGGTATGAGAAGATATTGTTTTACCTCCCCCCGTTCTCCGGGAAGCACGTAACTGACGCCAGTAATACTGGAGAGGACTCCTAACACCGCATTCCGCCACACACATACCCAAGGTTTTCATCTTCTCGCAACTATACATGTTGTACTTTTTCCTAGACCCTCTTAAACCCGCCAAATGCTCAACCTGGTAACGAGCTATCCTCTCGTTGAAATCTGGGAGATTACGCATTAGGTTAAGTACGTAATCGACATCTGCACCAATATTCAGGAGAAACGTGGCTAAGGCGAAGCGCTGGTGATGTGAAAGGTGCTCACCCTTAAGTAAGGTATTCATGATCTCCGTTATGCAAGGAGGAAAGAATTTCTCCACGATCTGGCCCCTGAGTTCCTCCATGAACTTATCTTTCTCTGTGCTTAAGAAGCCACGTACGCTACGTACAAGTTCCCTAAGCTCGTTAACTTCATGCATGACGCGCTCAGGGTCGATACTTGCGGTTGATGCAAGCTCGCCTGCTAACTCAATAATCCTTGATTTGACGGCGTTCTCAAGTAACCTAGCAGCATCACGCTTATTCAGGTAGACATACCCGCGGATCACGTACCTATTCACTAACTTCCATTTAGGGTCCGAAACGAGCGATTCCGTCAACCGCAGGTAAGTAGGGATAGCCACTCTGAAAGGGTAGCACTCAACTACCTCCTTGCCTGTGCGCTTCTCCACACCCACCACTACTCTATGACCGCAAATGTTTGACTCTGAGCCAAAATACTCTAACTCAATCCCAAGCTTTCCAGCTATTAAGCTTATTACCTTATCCCTATCCCCCAGCATGAAGTTAACGGCACGCTTAGCCTCAACATCGGCGTATTTACGTAAAGCCCAGGGATCCACGATACCAGCGAACATCAACGCCAAGTAAAACGAGATAACTTCCTGATCCTCATCAAACGAAACCGAGTAAGAGCCTTTACCCAGCGCTGACTTAATTCTTAGCAGTCCGCGCTCCTTGAAATCATGTAAGTCAAGTAAGTCGTTAAGTGTTAGCTCGGTTCCGTAGGTATGTAGAAGGTACTCCCTCAAGGATACCATAAAAGGATACTTAGCGTAGAAGGGTCTCTCCTTAGGCATCTCCTTCGATCCCTATCACAAGTCGTAAACAACGCTATAATAGGTATTTCATCAAAGCCGGCCAGTAATTTAATGCGGACCGTTGCGTGTTAAGAGCTACTCGTGTAGGCTAGGAACCTAATTAAACGTTAATCTCTGGCAACAGGTTCTCTCCCTTTATCTTAACCGATATTCTTGAGAGGGCTTCATAGGTCCTCTCATCAACTAGCACGTCCTCACCATCTACTAGTATGCCTAGACCTTCGAAGGGCGAGATCGGTGGATCAGGAAGGTGGGGGTCGGGCTTATCCCTACCTACGTATACCCACCTGATTTTCCCTTTTCGTTTTATTACGCGGTACCAGTAACGCCCGAAGTACAGGTACTTTAACTTCCTCCCGCCAATGACCTTATGTACTATGTGGAGGGGTTTCAAGTAGTAACCACTATCCTTTATTCTGTCATTGTACTCATATATCCTAACTCGGTAGGGAGAGTATAGTTCCATCACTATCCTATATCCGCCAACTATTCTTAGGCTCTTCACCATGATCTCTCTACTCTGATTACCTGTTACATCAGGTATTAAACTTACGGATCATTCTTTACTCAAGCAAATATCCGTTAGTTTGAGTTTAAACCTCTTTAACTCTTTATAGACGTTGTTCTTAAAATTCTCCAACTCTTCTGGGGTGATCCCTCGCTCGGCAACGATTTTCTTTACTTCATCCTCGACTATGGCATATTTCTTGTATCTTTCATTCATGGCTTTCCATGGTATGCCTTTGAGGGCGTTACCTATTCTCGAATCGTACGTTAAGGCCCCCTTAATCATGAGCACAGCTATTATTGGGTAACCCACGTACCCTCTGTACACTGTACCGTTATCGGTGCTACACGCTTCTCTCCGTGTTAGGTCAACGTAGACCGAGTATCTCCGGCTACCGTCGGATGATACCACTACGGCATTTCTCTCATCGATGAAAGTAATTCTGCCATCTGCTACCGTACCCGCTGCTTCTAGAACCTTTATCTTGGGAGGTATCCTAAGGTAAGGCAATACCCACCACCCAGTGCCCTATACCTATGAAGTAAGGGGTACTGAACAACGAAAAAACTTGTGGGTGATTTTCTGGACTATTCTTCCTTGGCCCTAATTTTCTCTGCGTAAGCCTCGGGGCTCAGAAACCTGCTCTCGTCTATGGGTTCGGTAGGCTTTATCTTAACTAACCATCCTGCACCGTAGGGATCCTTATTTATTAGGTCAGGCGTGTCGTAGAGTTTCTCATTAACCTCTAGCACTTCACCGGAGCATGGAGAGTACGCGTCAGCCACGGACTTTACGGATTCTAGCGTAACTATGGGTTCGCCTGCATTCACCGACGTGCCTGGCTCCGGTAGCTCAACGTTCACCACGTACTTTAGTTTCTTCTGTGCGTAGTCTGTTATGCCGAGGGTGATTGTATCGTCCTGAACCTTAATCCACTCATCGGTTTCGGTGTAGAGTAACCCCCTCTTAACGAGGTACTCACCGAGTTTTGTCTTTACCAGAATATCCTCCGCACTCATGGAGTTTCACCGAATCACATTATATTAAAGGGAAATCAAGTATTTTAGCTTCATAGGTTTTGCCACGAATGTCTATGGCTACCTTGAAACCTATGTATGAGTGTGTTGCCTTAATATATCCCATACCAATGCTTCTTCCAAGTACGGGTGAGTACGCCCCGCTAGTCACGTAACCCACGACTTCGCCATCGATTAACACATCGTTACCGTGTCGGGGGATCCTCCTAACGCCTTTTTTAAGTTTGAATGCCACCCTAAACCTACTTACCCCTTCCCTGTAGATCTTCCTCAAGGCTTCCTCCCCTAGGAAGCCCCGCTTCTTGAGGCTAAGGGCCATCCAGTACCTCGCTTCTATGGGATTCACGTCGCTCCCTATGTCAACGCCTATGAGGGGGTACCCCATCTCTAACCTTAGGCTATCTCTAGCTATTAGCCCTGCGGGCCTAGCCCCTGCTTTGACCGCTGCCTCAAATATGCGTTTCCCATGCTCGACAGTGGTCATGATTTCATATCCGTGCGAACGCACCTCCTCACCCGTCCAGCCAGACTTACTTACGAGTATTGCCTCCTCTCCCAGCACGCTAGGGCGACGTAGGAATTCAAGTATACTCAAGCTCTCTGCTTCCTTCACGCCTAGCTTCTCGAGGACTTCAGGAGCTCGGGGGCCTTGAATAGCTATGAGAGTAGTACTCAGAGTGATGTCTTTAATCGCGATGTTATATCCCCACTTCTCAGCCCATCTCAACATCCAGGCGCGATCCTTCTCGATATTAGGTGCATTAACGACGGCAAGCCACTCAGTATCACTTAAGTAGTATAGCATGACGTCATCGATAATATGTGCATTCTCATTAAGTAGTAATACTGGACCGCTCATGCGTCCTTCCTTAAACTTGCTTAAGTCTTTGGACACTAACTTCTGGAAGAACTCGAAGAGATTATCCCCGCGTATGAGGTACCTTCCCATATGCGACACGTCGAATACTGTAACGGAGTTGCGGGTCGCTACGTGTTCTTCGAGGGGGTTCCCGTAGTCCATCGCGGTTATCCATCCTGCAAATTCCCCTACGCTGGCACCGTACTTTCTGAGGGTTTCTAGGAGCGGCGTTTCCCTAACCGTTTTCAACACCTTGAAATTCTCGCAGTAATGACTGATTAACTTTTATCTAACAGGTACACTGCAACATATAGAAATTAAGGCGTAATCGCAACATTAATCATTGATTCATACATGGTAATTAAACACTTTTAGCGATACTCCTAGGTTAGTAAGGGAATGCCGGAATGCCACACTACTGGATACCAAACTCCTCTAGAAAAGTAAGGCAGGAGATGCTTAGGGAAACGGGGGTCAACGACATTGAGGAATTCTTTAAGGACATCCCGGAGCAGCTCCGTTTGAAGAGGGAATTACGCGTAGGGTTCGGCAGGCCATTGCTTGAACACGAGGCCAGAAGGAAGTTCCTCGAAATACTAAGTAAGAATAAATTCACAGGATTTGCAGACACCCACCGAGTATTCTTGGGGGGAGGCGTCTGCGTCCACTATGTCCCATCGGTGGTTAAGGCCATAGTGTCCCGGGCAGAATTCTATACTGCCTACACACCCTACCAGCCCGAAATAAATCAGGGCATACTGCAGGCGTTCTTCGAGTACCAGAGTCTAATGGCGGAACTCTACGGTGTTGACATTGTAAATGCCTCGATGTATAATGTGAGCACCGCGGCAGCTGAGGCTGTTAGGATGGCGCTCAGGGTTAAGAGAGGGAGGAAAAGAATACTTATAGCGTCCTCCGCGCATCCCGAGATTAAGGAGGTTATCAGGACCTGGGTTAAGGGGTTGAACGCCCGGTTAGAGGAGATCCCCTACGGAAGGGAAGATGGTGAGCTTGACATTAACGCGCTTCACTCGAAGCTCAGCAACGATGTAGCTGCGGTTTACGTGGAGTCCCCTAATTTCTTCGGTATAATTGAGCGTAAACTATGCGACATTATAGAACTCGCCCATGATGTGGGGGGGCTTGCTATAGTAAACGCGAACCCGCTCTCACTAGGGATATTCAAGGCCCCTGGAGACCTCGGCGCTGATATAGTGGTTGGGGATGCGCAACCTCTAGGCGTGGGCCTGAACTACGGCGGCCCCTCAGCTGGGATACTGGGTATCCAGGATAGGAGGGAACTCTTAAGACAGCTCCCCGGGAGGCTAGTTGGGATGACTAAGACCGTCGATGGATCAGAAAATGGCTTTATGCTGATCCTGCAGACTAGGGAACAACATATAAGGAGGGAGCGCGCAACGTCGAACATCACAACGAATTCAGGTCTTGAAGCAATAGCTGCCGCCGTGTACGTGTCGTTACTTGGTGCCAAGGGTCTCAGGAGGTTAGGCGAGGCATTGCTGGGTCGCACCACGTACTTCCTAGAGACCTTACGTAAGCGCAGTGTTGAGGCCACACCACTCTTTGAGAAAGGGCTATACTTCCGTGAGGTCACAATCTCCTTCAAGGGCAAGGATGCGAAGGACGTGGTGAGTCAGTTAGAGAGGCATGGGATCTATGTAGGGCCGCCGTTGTCTAGGTTTTATGATGCGATGCATGACTGTAGCTTATTGTGCCTAACGGAACTTCACAGCAAGGAGGACATAGATGAGCTAGTAAGTAAGCTAGCCCTAGTGCTCGGAGGTGAGGCAAGATGAAGTATAGGCAGGCACGCTGGGATGAACCACTAATATTCGAGCTAGCCCCCAACCAAGACAGAGAAACCTTTCAGCTTGGAGACGACTACTTCGCTAAACTAGGTAAGGAAGTCCTCGCTGAAGTAGCGCGGAACATCGTTCGGGAGGAAGATCCTAACATACCTAACCTCAGCGAGCCCGAAGTCGTGCGACATTACACGCGACTGACCCAAATGTCTTACGGGATAGATGTAGGTGTAGTTCCACTAGGTTCATGCACGATGAAGTATAACCCTAAGGTCTGCGAGGACCTGGCTAATGACGACAGGATAACATATGCCCATCCCTACATGAGTGAGGAGCACCTACAAGGACTACTGGAGATACTCTACACCCTGCAAGAATGGCTAGCTGAACTAACTGGTATGGATATATGCTCCCTACACCCCCCAGCAGGAGCTGCAGGCGAGTTAGCCGGTGTACTGATAATTAGGGAACACCTGCAGGACAAGGGGTATACGTATAAGGACGAGATCTTAATACCTGAGAGCGCGCATGGAACGAACCCAGCCAGTGCTGCAATGGCGGGCTTCAAAGTAGTACGCATACCCACAGACGAGAGAGGGAATACAGATCTAAACGCGTTGAAAGCCGCGGTGTCCGAGAGGACTGCAGGGATAATGCTAACAAACCCAAGCACGCTCGGATTATTCGAGGAGAAAATAACGGAGATATCCGACCTGATACACTCTAAAGGGGGGCTCCTTTACTATGATGGAGCAAACCTAAACGGTATACTAGGCATAGCTAGGCCGGGCGATATGGGGTTCGACATCATCCACTTAAACTTGCATAAGACGTTCGCGGCCCCCCACGGTGGTGGCGGGCCGGGAGCAGGGGCTTTATGCGTTAAGAGGGAACTAGCCGACTACATGCCTAAACCACTAGTGAGGAGGGAAGGAGGTAGGTACTACCTAGACTACAACGTTAGGAAAAGCATAGGAAGGATAACGTGGTTCTACGGCAACATCGTGCCAGCTATGAAGTCATTCATCTACTTAATGATGCTAGGTCCTAAGGTGCGTGAAGTGGCTGAGGTGGCTGTACTAAACACTAACTACTTCATGAAGAAAATCAAGGAGCTCCCCGGGGTTGACCTAATCTACGGGCGTGAGCGTTGGAGGAAACACGAAGTCGTAATAAGTTTCGAGGGCCTTCATCGCAAGACCGGCGTGAGCGCGGAGGATGTAGCGAAAGCCCTACTGGACAGAGGAATACACGCCCCAACAATATACTTCCCCCTCACAGTTCCCGAAGCACATATGGTGGAACTCACAGAAAGTGAAAGCAAGGAAACCATAGATGAGGTAATAAGTGCGTACAAGGATATTGTACGCCAAGCATACGAGGACCCGAACAAGCTGAAGGAAGCACCTAGGAACACGTCGGTAGGACGACTAGATGCACTGAGGGCTAATCACCCAAGGACGTTAGTGCCTACATACAAGTACGTTAAGAGAAATGTCGGTAGGTAAGTAACGTCGGATCACTAGCAGACACTACACGCATCATAGTTTCCTCCCTGTAACCGGTTATAACGCGTATATACCCGCTTAACTCAGCGTCCAGCCCGGGGTCTCCGGTATCCACTAACAGGTATTTTAATCCTCTCAGCTTCGTCCTAGTCGCCAGTACGAGAATATTATCCCTACCAACGCGCCGTATAACCTCGGGAGTGAACTGCTGGTTGCCTCGCCCGAATAGGTACCCTTGCCCCCCAATTATCGTCACGACTATTCTGGCTTGAGCAAACGAGTTCAATAAATCAAGGATTTCACGGTACCCTAGATCCATGGCAATTATTGATTTGTTGAATAACGCGTCAACACCTAGCATAGTTTTCGGGAGCCCCAGCACGTCTGTTATAGCCTTTACGGTAGTCCCGGGACCAAGCAAGTAGAGGACATCGTCATGAAGGTACTCCTCAATGAAGTATTCGGCCAGCGCATACTTTTCCTCGGAAGAGCCCGAAGTCCCGAAATCCTTGCTCTGAACGCTAAGACCATCCGCACGCACGGTGATTGCCCTGAAAAACTTTCTAATTTTGAGTTCCCCTGCTTGTAGGGAGCCCTCATCAATGTCGGCAACATCAGCGTAATCAAGCACAACGTTACCCTCGCAAAACATCGTCACTAGCTCAGCAGCCGCTTCGGGGGACGCAGCAAATATTCCTGAGTACATCTTAACGCCTGATGGTATACCTAACACAGGTACTTCACAGTTAAGAACCTCAACAACGTCCCTAGCGGTTCCATCTCCGCCCACAAATACTAAGAGATCAATTCCGTGTTCTAACATCATCTTTACGACAGCCTTCGTGTCTGTGCTGGAGGTTTCATCCCGTGATTCTGGAGGGTGACTCAGGCACTCATACCGTAGGGAGGTGATTTGCCTCAAATACTTACAACCCATGACCCCGCCAGCTACGAGTAAACTGTGGTTAAACCCTACTTGACGTAAGCGCTTGAGAAAACGCAGCGCACGTGAAGGAGCTACGGGCGTTGCCCCCCTCCTCACAGCCTCAATATGAAGTCTGCCGTCAGTTCCCTTTAGCCCAACAGAGCCTCCCATACCAGCAATCGGATTAACGAGAAACCCCACCGTTACCGACACGGGACCCGCCTCTCCAACCCGCGGGCTCCGGAATAAAAGTTTCATAGAGCTCTCCCTCACACCATAGGTTAGTAACCCAGCAAATAAGAAAGAGTAATACCCTCGACCACAACGTGGTAAGGGATATGAGGTGTCCCTACTGCGGATCTAATGACATCGTTTGGGACTATGTGAGAGGTGATGTTGTCTGCGCATCATGCGGCACAGTCCTTGAGAGGATATACGTTGCTGAGCAACGCATCGGTCAGGAACTTGCGCAGGAGCCTATAAAGATCCGTACCCACAGAAGGTGCGGAACTGATAGGCGGGTTACCCTAACGAAGTACACGTCAGAGTACCTAAAACTGATGAATAAGGTCAGGAGAAGTAAAAGGTTAAAGAACGTAGTCATAGATTCCGAGCAACTGAGGAGGTATGTCGACGGGGAGGGACCACCCGTCAAGATATTTAAGAGGAACCCGCAAAATGTTCAGACATTGTTGAAAGATCCTAGGGTTAGGTTAGTGTTAGAGATAATGTTGCGCTTCCCCAGGTTATCCTCTAGGACGGATCGTGCTAAGGTAGCGTTAGCGCTGATGGCGCTGATGCTTTTAGCGGGAAGGAAGATTGACGCTAGGGAAGTTGCCGAGAAGTCTGGAATCAGCACGATGCATGCCCGTAGGCTTGCCAAGACCTTAGAAGAAAACAGGGAGTTTGTGGAGGAGTTAAAGAGGGCTATTAAGTAGTGACGTTATTTGCCGCAGTGCTCACTAATGTATTTAGTTAAGGATTCCTTAACTAATTGAGCAACTTTACTGCCATCCACCCTACCCCTAACCTTAGACATAACCCTCCCCATAATGAGTCCAAACGCCCTAGCTCCTCGGGCACATACCGTTCGGGCGTTGTTGTTAATTACCTCGTTAATTATCCTGAGGAGTTCCTCATTCGATAAGCTCCCGTACCTTCGTAGGATTTCCTCGATTGGCGATCCTGAGCTTAAGTATTCTGCTAGTACCTCGGGAATAGCTTCCTTCGCTATGTATCCATCGCCGACCTTGGATAGTACCGTGACTAGGTCTTTGAAGGATACCTTACTCACGTCAAGGCCCTCCGATTTAAGGGCTTTCAAGTGGATAAGCAGTGTTGAAGCGATTATCTGCGGGTGTACTTTACCGTGAAGCTCCCTTAGAAGGTCAAGGTAGGTTGTGAAGGCGGGATCCTTTATCAGCTGGTGCGCTAACTCCTTACTAAGCCCGTGAACTTTGATGAGTTCCTCTAGGACTTCTTCGGGTGTCTTTGGCTTTAACTTCTCTGCTTCCTTAAGGATGTCCGTAGTTAACCTTAATGGAGGCACGTCGGTTTCCGGATACATGCGGGCGGCGCCTGGCTGTGGGCGTAAGTACCTAGTGGTGCCGTCGGGGTTCGCCCCACGCGTTTCAGGGGGTATTCCCTTGAGTGCATACCTAGCCCTGTCAACTAATGCTCTCAGCGCCCGCTCACATTTCTCCTTATCAGCGATCACTATGGCGTACGCGTCCCTCTGAGGGTCGAGCCCGAGGACCTTAAAGAGCTTGTCTTTAATCTCCTTACTTATCCCGTAAGCTGGTAGCTCATCGCTATGTATTATGCCTCCAACACCGCCCCATGCTTTAGCGTAGTCCGATAGTTCAGTGCCGAAGCGACGTGACGGCTGTACCTCCATGCCGAGTAAGCCCCCGAAGCCCTTGAGCCTCACAGCAAGTGCCCTCGCCCCCCTCTTGATGGCTCGCTGTATGAACCTGGTCTTGACGTCCTTGAGGATTTCCGTGACGTCAATGAACTCGTAGGTTAGTTCCTCCTCGCACACACCTCTTCTGGCAAGCTCCTCCTTAATTTCAAGAAGTCTCAGTTGACGCATTACCTCATACTCCACTATCCTCGGTATTAGTTCGAGCCTACTTACGCCCTTTACCTCGGTCTTTACCCCGCCTGAAATCGATATGTTGAGATCCTGTCTTATGGTTCCTAATCCGCGCTTAACCTTACCGGTTAGTCGTAGGAGCATACCTATCTTGAGAGCTACCCGCATTGCCTGCTCTGGTGAATGTATGTCGGGGCCCGTGGATATCTCGATTAGTGGTATGCCCAGCCTATCTAGGTTGTACTCCACGTAGCCCGGCCCTTCACCAACCTTTCTCGCAGCATCTTCCTCTAGGCATATCGTCTGTATCCCTACACGCCCTTCCTCATCATCTATGTAGCCCCCTAACGCTACTATGGCGGTTCGCTGGAACCCCGTAGTGTTTGAGCCGTCTATCACGATCTTACGCATAACGTAGACCTCATCGACTGGCGTTGAATGAAGAGCCTTCGCCACAGCTAGAGCGATGATTACTGCCTCCCTATTAAGGTCGTGAGGGGGCTCCTCATCCGTCTCAACCATGCATGCGTGTCCCTGTGGAACGTGGTATATTATCCTTCGCCCCTTCCTCATCTCGTAGAGTGCGGCAGGATCTACTTCCCCTACCTCGCTCTTCGCCACCCTAAGGTAACGGATGATCGTGGTTTCAGGAGTGTTATCGCTTGATAACGTCGTGGGGCATGAACAGAAGAGCTTGTGCCTAGTATCAAGTTGCTGATGTATTTCAAGCCCTACCTTCAGACCCAACGCCCTGTAGTCAATCCCCATGGTACCACCTCGGGTAATGCCTCATGTCGTGAACAGGGTTTATCTCGAAGACTAAGTTCCTGGTCAACAACTCCACACGCTCCTTCATTTCGGTGTCCGGGAAGTTACCTATGATCCACGAAAGCTTAACGTACGCGGTCTCAGGAAGCATGTCAGAGAGCGGTACGGCCCCAGCCTGCAGGAGCCTTCTTCCGTTAGTGTATACCTTGAGGTTAACTCTGCCGAATAATGTCTGTGATGTGATGCCTACGATAACTCCCTCCTCAGATGCTCGCTTCACTGAATCTATGCATGGACCCCTTATGTGTCCCAGACCTGTTCCTTCAATGATTATTCCCTCGTAACCCTTATCAACTAGGTAATCTATCAATGTGCAGTCCATGTTGGGGTAGAATTTCAGTAACGCTACCTTATCGCTGAACTTAGGCCTCACGAGGAGTTCCCCTTTCTTTCTGGGTAGGTATGTGTTGCTTAGCTGAATGAATTTTCCTTCAGGCATGATTACTTTGCTTAAGGGTATGTCGTTAATGGATTGGAAAGCATCCCTCCTACTGGTATGCATTTTCCGAACCTTAACACCTCGGTGCACTAGTATGTACTCGTCTGAGGTTGCTCCATGCATGACGACAACTACCTCTCCGTAGGGGGCGTGCTTAGCTATACTCATACATGCCTTAAGGTTAAGCACAGCATCGGTACTCGGCCTATCACTACTTCGTTGAGCGCCAACGAACATTACGGGTATGGGGAGGTTTTGCAATGCGAAGGCAAGTGCGGACGCCGTGAACGCCATGGCGTCAGTACCGTGAGCAACTATTATAGCATCGAAGCCCTCGTTGATCCTCTTAGCCACCTCCTGCGCGAGCCTACTCCAGTGCTCCGGCGTTATATCCTCACTGAAAACCCGGTAAAGCTCAAGCACCTCTATCAAGGAGGAACTCTCCAAGAACTCGGGAACCATCTCCACAAGCTCCTCCGCCGTGATAGCCGGTTTCACAGCCCCCGTCTCATACTCCACCTTACTCACTATGGTGCCACCCGTACTTATCAGGGATGTTTTCAGTGGGCCTTTCCCTGAAATCCTGCTAGTGCCTGGCGGGGACACCTTCCCAACATCCACGGCTTTCTTGCGTAGAATCTCTATCTTAGCCCCCTTCCTAGAGACCCCAATATTATACCCATTACTTAACTTAATTACTAGTACATCATCAGAGCTGAACTCCGTGGAAGGCATCACAATACCTTCGAGTATTAAGCCAGACCCCGTATGTACACGAACTAAATCCCCTACCTCGGGGTTATCGCTCACCTCGCAACACCTGAGAGTAGTAAGTGAACCTAAGTTAAAAAGATCCTAATGAAACGATCACGTCTTTAAGCGGCGCTCAAGGAGAGCATGTTACTTGCTCCCGCGAGGCACTGATGAGGGAGGCACTACGGTCGGTACAGGGAGGCCTGCCTCCTTCCTCTTCCTAATCCAGTACTCCCTTCTGTTCCGTATTCTGGGAGGTAAGTTCCTCTTGGGCTTCTTCTCTATTTTCGGTGTCTGGCTTCTTACCTTGCCTGCCTTAGTCATCGAGCCGTGTGTTGGCATTCCTACACCCGTATCTCAAGGGGATTAGTCCTTTTAAAGGCTTGTCTCGCTCCGACGAATTCCTTTCGGGGCTGAGTGAGGTCTTGTGCGACACGCACTATCTGCAAAACCTAAAAATAGGTTAATAATGTATTCAGCTTGGTGCGTGGTTTGAGGAAAATACCAGTAATAGATACTGTCATAGGTGCGTTCGCGCTGGATGGTGATTCCGTAGCGAAGAAGTTTACGGTTAAGGAAATAAATCAATTAGTTTCAAGGGCCTTAGCAATAGAAGAGGGTAAGCCCTCGGAGGAGTTTCTGGAGTTGGCCAAGGAACTAGGGAATTCAGAGGATGCGGTATTCGTAGTTGAGGATGAGGAGCATGCGAGGGCGTTAAGGGGTCTGAACCTGAGGATAGAGTTAGCTCCAGGTGACGAATCAGTACTTGCTTTAAGGAGTAGAATAGCTGAACTAGCTGTTGAGGGAGGCTTCATAAGCTCTGTTGAGGAGTGGGTGGACTTCGCTAATGAAGTCTCATTGCAGATAACGAGGATGAAGTTAAGGAGAGTTGCGCAGAAACGGGATCTACTAGCAATTCAGGCGATAAGGGCTATAGACGACATTGATAAGACACTAAACCTCTTTGCGGCAAGGCTCAGGGAGTGGTACAGCATTCACTTCCCCGAGCTTGACGACTTAGTGGCCGATCACCTTAACTATGCAAGGATAGTTGCTGAACTGGGTAGCAGGGAGAACATAACGAAGGAAGCATTAAGGAGATTAGGCTTCAGTGAGGGGAAGTCTGAAAAGATAGCTAAGGCAGCTAGGAAAAGTATTGGTGCTGAGCTCTCGGACTTCGATATAAGGCCAATACAGACCCTAGCCAATATAATGCTGGAGATGAGCAAGCTCAGGGAGACCCTAACACAATACATAGGTCAGGTAATGAGGGAGGTAGCCCCGAATATAACAACCCTAGTAGGCCCGTTACTAGGTGCTAGGCTGCTCTCCCTAGCGGGCAGCCTCGAAAACCTCGCTAAGATGCCCGCCAGCACAATACAGGTGCTAGGAGCTGAGAAAGCGTTGTTCAGAGCGCTCAGAACAGGCGGAAAACCGCCAAAACACGGTATAATATTCCAGTACCCGGAGATACATTCCTCGCCGAGATGGCAGCGTGGAAAAATTGCCCGTGCCCTGGCAACGAAATTGGCGATAGCTACTAAGGCAGATTACTTCACCGGGAGATTCATAGCGGATAAGCTAAAGAAGGAACTAATGGAGAGGATAGAGGAGATAAAGAAGCTCTACGCTAAGCCACCACAGCGCCCCAAGGAGAGGAGAGAAAGATTCGTCAGAAGAAGACCTAAAAAGAAATTCAGAGGGAGAAGGGGTCGTAGAAAATGAGGCAGCCTAATCACCAAGCAGAATTGCTTCCCAGAGGTGAGCACGCATGACGGAGGTAGTCAAGGTAGAGCCGCATCCACAGTATGAGGGCGTATACATAGTAGAGCTGGAGGATGGTTCGGTTCGGCTAGCCACCAAGAACCTAGTGCCGGGCAGGAAGGTTTACGGGGAATGGCTCTTCAGAATAGGCGACGAGGAATACAGGGAATGGAACTCATACCGCAGTAAGCTATCAGCCGCTCTCCTAAAAGGCATAAAGGAGCTAGTAATTAAGGAGGGTAGCCGCGTCCTCTACTTAGGTGCCGGATCCGGAACCACACCAAGCCATGTCTCTGACCTCGTAGGTCCAAAGGGTGTGGTGTATAGTGTGGAATTCGCACCTAGGGTGGTTAGAGAGCTAATAACAGTGGCTGAAGTTAGGAAGAACATAATTCCGATACTGGGTGACGCGAGGTTCCCGAATAAGTACGCACACATAGTGGACTACGCCGACATAATATACGCCGACATAGCGCAACCCGAGCAGGCATCAATAGTAAACGTGAATGCAAAGTACTTCCTACGTGAAGGCGGATACCTCTACCTAGCAATAAAGGCCAGAAGCATAGACGTCACTAGAGAGCCTGACGAGGTTTACCAAAGAGAAATAAACACGCTCATTAAAGGTGGCTTCGAAATAATAGACGTCGTGCATCTAGATCCTTACGATAAGGACCATGCGATGGTCTTCGCTAGATTCAGTAGAGGGAAGTAATGAACCCATTCCAACACTTCATCATTTTAACTAAACACTCTCCCAACATTCTTCAACCTTAAAAGTAAGTTGAAAGGTTACGTCAGAGATTATCAGGCAAGATAATAACGTGTGCGTGGGCGCTCCTTAAGTCGGGGGAATTTCTTTTTACGCTCATAACATAATAAATTAATAGTGCGACAATGAGTGCGGAGTCAAGAAACCGAAGGAAAAAGCTAAGGGTGTTGCTGGAGAGGGTAGTCAATATTCTAGAAGCCACAGGAAAGAGGTACACAATACTGCGTTTTCCGTCAAGCTACAGGGAGAGATCCATAGACCTCATAGCGGTTGGTGGTGACGCTGCCGACGTGATAATCAGGGTTAAGACAGGTGCGGGCGTAAGCAAGGACGAGGCGCATGACATGTTAAAAGCATCGCTAGCGCTGGACTCGATTCCTGTGGTGATATCCGATGATCCAGAACTCTACGATAACATCGTGTATGAGAGGGGCGGCGTGTATGTAATGAATGAAAGGACATTGGAGAATATGTACCTCAAGCCAACGGAACTGATAGCCCTTTATAAGAAGGGTGAGCTATATCTCTCAATAAATAAGAAAAAGCTCGGTGAAGCAATGCAAAGAAGATTGATGAGCATTAGCGAGTTATCATACCTTACAAATATCTCCAGACGCACAGTCTTCAAATACAAGAAAGAGGGAGGAATGGTAACAGTTGAGAACGCCGAGAAACTCGTGAGTGTGGTGGGTGAGGACGTCGTGGAATCAATAAGTTTCGAAATAATAGCCAAGGATATCCAGGAACGAATGCGTGAATTAGGGTCATGCCTACGCAAGGCACTGAGCAATCCACAGTTAGAGCAACGCTTAAGAGAATGGGGAGAAGTGTACGAGATACGTAAGTCAGCCCCCGACTACATAGTGTCAGGAGAGGAAATACAGGTCGTGGTCGACGCCACACCACCAAGCAGGAACACGCTCAAGGACGTCGTCAGGAAAACCATAGAATGTGTTAAATTAGTTGATGTAGTGCAAAGAGAAATCAAGGCCAGCGTGAGCATAATTGCTTCGCAGGAGAATGAATTCTTGGTTAAGGATGAGATATCCCCCTACGTCAACCTGAACAAAGTCAGCATTGAAAAATTAAAGTAATTCACACACTCAAGCAATCCTCAACACCACCATGTGCAAACCCAAATTAACTTAGGCTGGAGTAAATACTCGTAGGGACTGATAGCTGATGAAGGTAATAATTACTGGGCGACCCGGCATAGGCAAAACCACCGTCTTTAGCAAGGCCATAGAATTGCTGAGAAGCAGGGGCATCACGGTCGGGGGTTTTGCATGCCCTGAAATAAGGAGGGGCGGTGTGAGGATAGGGTTCGATATTGTCGATATACTAAGCGGGAGGCGCTCACCCCTCGCGAGGGCATCCGAACCTAACCTACTTAGTCATTGCGTCGCAAGAGTTGGTAAGTACTGCGTCTTAGAGGATGCAGTGACCATAGGGTGCAACGCCATCGATGTAGCTTTACGTACAGCAGATGTTGTTGGGATAGATGAGGTTGGCCCTATGGAACTTAAACTAGCTAAGCTGAGGAGATGCATGGAGGAGGTTTTGAGGAACCCTCACGTCACTGCCTTAATAGTCCTGCATAGAAGACTAGCCAATAGTGTAGATAGCCTAGTAAAGGGTGAGTACAGGCTTTTCTGGGTGACCGAAAATAATAGGGTGGGATTACCTAACTTGATAGTGGATATTATTGTAAATAATGTTGAAAAGAAGAAATAAAGTACAATAATACTAGGATAGGTGCCGTAGCCTGATTAACCTATATTAGCGCCAGAACAGAGTTTATCAAGGTGAGGGTGGGGTTACGGTAATGGAAGTCTCACTGGAGTCGAAGATACTGGAGATAATAAAGAGTAAGACAGAGGAGGAGGGCGGGGTAATACAGAGTACTCTCTGGTCGATGCTTGGTATAGATAACAGAGAAGGAACTAAGGTGGTACTAGGGCTTGTTCGCAAGGGCCTTATAAAGAGGGAACCCGTGACGTTCAAAGGACGTAGAACCTACAAGCTAATATACAGCCCCGTAAAGTCAGCAAAGTTAAACATCGTTGTTAAGTTAAACCCAGTAATGTACATTCCGTGCTTCATCTGCAGAGAACTACTGAGATGTGGAACGGGCGGATACTATAATCCGTATAAGTGTCTCTTCCTATCGCATTTTATCGAGAACGGTAGTCGCTAACCACGCACTCGACGAAGTCCGCCCATGACGCGTTAGTTCTAATAAGTTGACCATCGATATGTGTTCGCGAGGCTCTCAAGCCCCGCGACCTTAAGCAATCAATAACAGCATTAGTGGGCGGCATATTTACCTTCTTAATTCTTGCGGGGGATGACACGTTATAAGCTAAACCATTGACTTGAGATTCCATAACCAGCAATTCCAGTAACTCCTGGGAATCCTGCCTAGTGGGGAGGTACTCATATTCAGAACTCCTAATGAGGCTAAGCATACGGTCTAGGAAGTCCCTGTGAAACATGTTGCACACCCATAATGGACCTACAGCCACTAGTCGTCCCCCACAAAATGGGCACAGAGAATCGCGGGGGATGTCGTTAATTAGTACTGTTTCCCTATAATAGCATTTCTTACAGTACATTAAGTATCCTAAGCACTTATCTATGGTTTCGGATGCTTTGTTAGCGCCCTTCCTTACATGGATAATTGTTCTGAAGTAATGATGTTTCGCGAATGTTACGAGGGGTTCGATGAATCTATCGATCTCGGCAGCACGTCTGCAAATGTACCCCAGCAACACCCGTAACCCCACCTCGTGGGGGATGTCGGTCTTAATTAGCCTAACATCATACTTCCTTGAGCCAGCAACCCACTTAACACCACTCAAGGGCGCGGTGTCGGTGGCGGTATAGCCCACGGCACCGTTTCTCCGCACGCACCAAAGTGATGATTTAACGAAAGGTGCCGGCGATCCAAATGGGTCTATGTCAATGAACTCGAAAGTCCTTCCCATGGATTTCCAGAGGTACATGAAGGCATTAGCGTCGAGTTTACAGGCCTTAACGGCGTGTTCAGCGTTATTTAGCTTGATGTTCTCCTTTATCACGGTAAATGCCTCCATGTCTATGTCGTTGGCTATAGCTAGTGACACGTTAGGGACTTCCAGATAATACCTGAGGGCTCTAACGCCGCTCCCGGCTAAAGCATCAAGAACTCGAAGACTGCTAAAGCCGGATAATGTGGCAAGCACGTTAAGTGCGAGTATGGATAGGTCCCTGTTGAGCGCTTGCCTGGGATTATAGAAGACAGGGGCCCACGAAGGCTCATATACCCCATCACTTCTACGGTACTTCTCGGGGTTAGGTACCTTCAGCAGTGCTTTTCCTTCCTTAATAATTATTAATTCTTGTAAATCCACTATCGCCGCCCCTATAATGTATGTAGTGGCGGGGCTTTAGAAGAAAATTAACGTTGGTAGTGGGATTAACACGCGGTCGCGGGATTATAACAAAGGCATTGTGAATTCTTTTTTGTTTCCTGAAAAAATTAGATGTTCACCACTATGAGGAGGTTATCTATTAAGTCGCGGTATCGGTTACGTATGGTTACCTCGGAGACATCTACTTTCTTGGAAACCTCCTTCTGCGTCTTTCTCTCATCTAAGAGTATTGACGCTATGTAGAGTGAGGCTGCGGCAACGCCCTTCGGTCCCTTCCCTGAGGTTAAGCCATCACGCTTAGCTATGGTGATTATCCTCCACGCAAGCATTGTAGTGTGGCGTGAGAGCTTAAGCTTTCCAGCCATGGATTCAACATACCTCCTGGGATCGAGAGGCTTCACCCTGATTACGCTGTCTGAGTCACGCCTGATCTTCATCTCAGCGTTCCATAAGTCCTGAAACGTTACCATACATCTCCTAGCGATCTCAGCCTGCTCGACGGGAGTGTTAAGGTTCCTAGTAGCTATTACTATTGATGCAGCGACCATTGCACGCATGTTCTTCTTCTTTATCAGCCCTGCTGCATGCAGTTTACGTATGATGTTCCCCGCCTCCTCACGGAGTTCCGTTGCATTAGGTAGGTTTAAGCTCCCTATTACGCTGTTCATCAAGCGTAACGCCCTGACTAGGCGCCGCATTTTACCGGACGCGCGTATTCTCCTGTTTAACCTTTCGAGCTTCCTACCCTGCTGTGATCTCTGATCTATTACTGAGTGAAGACCACGGTCATGTACTTTCTCAGTCATTGGGGCACCAACGCGTTCACGTGCTAGAGAGTCGAAGACGCGCCATTCAGGCTGATAGTCGACAACGTGTTCTGCGAGCACTTCCCCCGTTTCAGCACATATTACTTCCCCTCTGGATTCATCATGGATTATATTGCCTGAAGGGCACCTGGATTCGAATTCCTCAATCATTTCCTAACCCTCCTACGACGTTTTGGCTTAGGTTTGACGAACAAAACACTATGAGGGTCCACCTCAACATCCTCCCTCAGCGGCCTGACTACGGCGTAAGGACTCCTAACAGGACCTATTATATCCACAAGTACTCCAACCTCACGCCCTCCAGAATCAACGACGATACTACCTATCTGCGGTGGCTTCATGGTAGTCATCTTAATGAGCAACCTCCCTGTTGACGTCTTATGTACAAAATAACCGAGCTTAATCAGCCCCTATCCCCTTCCAAAAACTATGCGGGATAAATACTTAAGGTGGTGATACCTTAAGAAGGGTAAATTTAAGGATGACGTATTTTTCTGAGCATTACCGCCGTAGAGTAGTACCAGCTTGGTATTACCTAGGTGTTAATAAATAAATTAACTGTCCCTAACCTTACTAAGCGCCTCGGCAAGCATACGTATGAGTGTTTCCTTACTAATTCCTCGTTTTTTATCTACGTGCGCTATTATTCTAAAACCGTAAGACGAATGCCAAACCCTAGGGTAATACTTCCCCTCCTCTATTTTGCAGTCTACACCTATTGATTTGCAAGCAAGCAGTATGTCCTTTTTGCGTATGGGGTGCACTGCTACGGATTTCGGGACACGCCTTCCGGCTTTTCTAGAAAGTCTAGCGTCTAGGTACTCAGGCCAAATTATCATATCCTTCATAACCATGTACTTCCCCCATCTAGTCTGGGGTAACATGATCAATAAGAATTCACATTAGTCCTAGGTATGGTGTGTATTTAAGGTTAGTACTTAACGAAATTAAACCTACAGGTAACAAGCGTTATTGAACCTGGGTAATAGGACTATCTACTCAGGTCTCGGCTTCCTCCTTTAAGAGGACGGCGTTGACCACGCCATCCTGTCCAGGTCTTGAGGTCACCCTAGCAAGCCCTTCTGAGGTTTCTATGATAGCGCCCTTGGTAATTATGTTTCTCCGGGCATACTCACGGTTAGCGGGGGTCTCCACGACTCTCAGAATCTCTGCCTTCTTCGCCTCCCCTGTTTCTGGGTCAACAACGTTCGCATACTTCGCCCTCTTTAGCCTGACCTTTACGTTCCCTCCACGCACCCTGACCGTGACAATCTTTTCCTTAGTGCTAACCATAGTTAGTGTGGGGAAACGCCCTAGCTCATACTTCCTATTCTTCCTATGAGGCCTCCTTCTGCCACCCGTTATTTTCCGGAGATCCTTTCCTTGGTAGATACCCATTGGCTCCAGCCCAGAGCTTTGTGGACGATATCCCTTAAAAGCTTTTAACAGGAGAAACCTACGAGAGCATGACTGGTACGGGAAAGAGAAAGGAGGTAGTAGCGAGGGTACTGAGAAGGCTTCAGCGCGTCGCTGACCCGCTCTTGAGGCCTGTGTATAAACTATATGAGCTTTGGTTGTGGTCGCAAATATCTGGTGGTCCCATACCTAGGCACGTAGCTATAATACCCGACGGGAACAGAAGGTGGGCCCGCTTCTTGGGGTTTGACCCTATAGAGGGTCATGAGTATGGTTATGAGCGGCTGAAGGAGGTGCTGGACTGGTTATGGGATCTCGGTGTGAAGGCTGTTACCATATACGCTATGTCATACGAGAACTGCACTAAGAGATCAAAGAGAGAACGGGAGCACTTACTTTCGTTACTCGAGCGAGGAATAAGCGAAATGCTTGAAGAGGGGGTAATTGATGAAAGGAAAATAAGGGTGAAATTCATTGGAAGATTAGACATCATACCTCCAAATATTCGAGAGAAGATAAGGGTGATTGAGGAACGCAGTAAGCACTACAATGAAAGGTACTTAAACGTGGCTCTTTGCTATGGCGGGCGTCAAGAGATAGTGTCGGCTGTTCAGTTACTAGCCGAAGACATACTAAAAGGTAGGGTTAAGCCCGAGGAAATAACCGAGGAAGTCTTCAGGAAATATCTCTCAACATCGCACCTGAAACTAGATGGGCTTGACGAGCCCGACTTGGTTATCAGAACCTCTGGTGAGTTGCGTGTCAGTAATTTCCTTTTATGGCAAATAGCCTACAGTGAACTGTACTTCTGTGAAGCGTACTGGCCTGAGTTCAGGAAAATAGATCTCTGGAGAGCAATACGGTCATATCAGAGGAGGGAACGGCGTTTTGGGAAATGAATTGAAGTATGTGACGATCACACTAATTCCTTCTCTATAGCGTACATGGTTACGGATACCGTCATTATTATCCCTATATACAGTATTAACGTCTGAATGAGGTAGTTCTCATTGAGTAACCTCATTATCTCATTTAGGTTGCTGGTTCCGGAAGCTAGGATGATCTTAGCCATGTTAGTGAAGAATTGATATACTATTGCTAATATTGCTAGCGCCATGATCTCTCTCCACACTTTGAAGGATCTCTTAAGTATCCTAAAAGCAATCCTTCCGGCAATCAAGGGGATTACGGACACCACCGCGTAAGGGAGGATGTTGTTTATGTAGACAGCTACTGAGATTATGTCGAGTGCGAAGCCCCTGGAATACAGCGTTGTGTAAGTTATGACGGCGGTTAGGCTCAGCGAGACGATGGTAAGCATCAAGGAGAGCTTCGTTATTGGGGAGGCCCTCCACCACTTTGAAATACCGGCGCTTACCCCGAATCCCTTAGCTATGAGGATTAAGCCTAGTATGGTTAGGGTTAGTGCTGATGCGTACCTGCTGTAGGGGCTGTTAGCAACTAATGCGTACGTGAGGATTAATAATCCAGGAACCCCTAAGAAGAATTTAGCGAAGCGTCTCTCTTCAAGGGCTTTCCTAATATACCGCCCCAGCAAGACGTAGGTTTCCTCAACGCCTCTCAATTGCTCGACAACGACTTTCTCAACAGCTACGACCTTGACTATGGACTCAACGATAGGCATTACTGATTCATCCTCGGCGCTATCGACCACCACAACCGCTGACGTAACTCCGAGACGCTTAACAACGCTCTCTAAGCGCTCCTTGAGTTTAAGCCCGGCCCTAGCGCCTCCTTTCTCGTGCCCCGCAACTAAGGCTATCTCAACGTCGTGTCCCTCGCTCCTTAAGTCCCTGTAAACCTTGAGGGCAGTGAATATCGTGTTAAGATCCGCGTCTTGAGGCCTGACCAACGCGTACCTCTCTGCGGCTGCAAGTACCTCCTCATAACCTATGACAGGGGTTTTAATTCCAACACGCCCTAAATCATCATCGAAGTCTATCGCCAGCACTAAGGTACGCTCCACACTCACTCCTTGGGCCCCCGCACATCACCTAAATCAAGGTTCATCAATACCACTAATTAACCTTAACCATGTACTCTGCGTTAAAAACTATTGTATCATTAGCTCAGCACCTTAGCGTCAGGAAGAAAACATTACGTGCTAGGCGCCTCCCCCATCCTCTAGACCGTAGAGGACCTTCAGATCTTCTATGGTTAATCTCCTCCCCTCCCTAAGCTTTCGCTCAGCCTCCTCACGCTTCTTGCTTAGTATGGCTTCCTCCATAGCTTTCTTCCTGCCCAGCCGAATCTCACGTAGCTTACTCTGTGCCTCACGATACTTAGGTACTATCTCGTTGAGTTGCTCTGTTATTTCAGCTAATTTCTGCGCGTTCTCCATGATTTCCTTGCTTCTCTTATCTATTTCTTGCTGGAGATTATTCACGTCCCCCTTCAATGCTCCAATACGGCTTCGTATGTTATTTATCCTCTCTGATATATCGTTGATTTTTTTGTTTACGTCGTTTAGCTCTATCATCAGACTTTTTAGCTCGGCTTTAAGTTCTTTGCACTCCTCATATGCTCTTCGCGCTTCAAGGGCTTTCTCAAGCATTGCCTCTAGGCGGGCTATCTCCCTTATTATGCGGTTCTCCTCCTCAAGCGGAAGTGACTCAGTTATTATTCTCCACTCGAGTCTGTCAATTCTACTCCTAATCTTCCCTATGGTTATGTTGGCATCTCGGGCGTTACTCAGGGCGCTCTTCTTATCGAATAACTTGGACTTGACTTGCCTGATTTTCTTAATAAGTTCGCGTCTCTGGCCTATCAGGTTTTGACGTTCTTCCTTGAGCCCGTTAAGTGTCTCACGGAGCTTCTGTAATTCGCTTCTGTAGCCCTTTATCTTCTCTATCAGTTCCCTTCTCTCGGCCTTCAGCTCCCTAATCCTTGATGCTACCTCGGCCCTCTGTTCTTTAAGGTGCTTTATCTGTTCCCGTAGCTCATCTATTTGTTGCAGGAGTTTCTCTTCGTCACTCACATTTTGCAAGACTCAACCCTTCTAGAAGGATTTTAGGCGTCATTTTATCAGTACACGTGCGTCAGCGATCTTAGCTCCCTTGCCAACTTCGAAAGCCATTATGGGGTTAAGGTCGACGTCGCTTACGGAGTCTTGCTCCTCCATGAACCTTGAGAGGTTTATTATGATGTTGACTAGTGCTTCCTTATCCCTAGGCGGCATGCCTCTATATCCCTCTAACAGTTTAGAGGCTTTAATCTCGCTGAGCATGGTCTCCGCATCGTACCTCGTTACTGGTGCTATCCTGAAGCTCACGTCCTTAAGCACCTCCACGAAGATCCCGCCCAAACCGAAGAGCAGTACCGGCCCGAAGGTCGGGTCCCGTGTGGCACCAACTATTACCTCGAGCCCCTCGGGAACCATCTCTTGCACTAGAATGCCGGTAATTCTAGCGTTAGGTGCTTTCTCCTTGACGCTCCCCATGATGTCCTTGAATGCTTTCCTCACGTCATCCTCGTTCTTCAAATTAATCTTAACCCCACCCACGTCCGACTTATGGACTATGTCAGGGCTCACTATCTTGAGTACGACAGGGTAGCCGATCTCGTTGGCTATCTTAACGGCCTCATCCTCACTCTTAGCTAGTGCAGCCTTAGGGACAGGCAGGTTGTATGCTGCAAGGACTTCGTAAGCTTCATGTTCTAGTAGCTTTGTCCTGCCCTCTTTCTTTGCTTCCTCAATAATCCGCTTGACCTTTTCCGCGGCACTCATGGTGAAACCCACTTAACACTACGTGGGGGAAATAAAAGCTCTTGTGGGGTTCAGTTCACTATAATTATCTTTAAATCATGAACAAGTTTAAGGTTCTTTAGTAGAACCCGCTGGGTTCTTCGGTGAGGAAATCCTCGCCTCCAGCCAAAACCCTCTGGGTGGCGGCGTAGAGTGAATCAATGCCGTAACCCTCCCTAGCTGAGAGGGGGATAACCTCACTGAAGGCATCCTTCACTACTCTGCACAGATTCTCACTGATCTCCGGATCCACGAAGACCGTTGATAGGGCTAATTCCGCGCAGCTATGGGTATCTTCAAGGAGCTTCATAAGGTTCACGTTGTTCCTAAGTGCCGCGGATAGCTCATTAGGGTTTGACAGGTCAGCAGTGATTAGATCGATCTTATTAAGTGCTAACGTTAACGGGAGTTCTAACCTGTAAAGGGTTGAAAGCGCGAGGAGAGTTATTGAAAGTGCGGAAGACATCTCAGCAGCTAGCCTAACATCCACTAGGAAAACCATGGCGGACTTGTAACCCCTAACTAACTCCTTGATTATCACAGGTCCTAGGCGCCTGAACGCTATGACTTCCAACTGGCCAGGCAAGTCAACTAACGCGTAATTAGCACGCGATTCCTCCACTTCATTCCTTATGTCAGTAACGTAATTCACTAAGTAATCAACACTAGCTATCATCGCGCCATTAGGGCCTAACCCGTGCTTGATCATTAGGTCGCGGGCATTAACATATCTCCGCACATCAACGTCAGGCGTGTAAGGAAGGACCTCAGCAGCGGGATCGAAATTCACCCTCACAACATCCATCTGATGATCCTCCATCCACTCACCAAGAGACTTAACTAGCGTTGACTTCCCCGAACCCGCAGGACCGGAAATTAAGATGTAATACATTAACTCACCACCAGAGCAGATGTCTTGGGCGCCTCTTATACTTTCCAATGATGTTGATCTTATGTCCGCACTTAGGGCATCTATTGTCTTCACTTAAATTCCACTCGATTATGTCGAAGCCATATCTCCGCACTAGGAGCGCCCCGCACTCAGGACAGTAAGTATGCTCTAAGGGATGTCCAGGCACGTTCCCTATATAGACGTAACTCAGTCCACATTCCTTAGCTATCTCAGCATGCTTCTCCAGAGTCCTCAACGGTGTTGAAGGCACGTCACGCATGAGGAAGTCTGGGTGAAATCTCAATATATGGAAAGGAGTGTCGGGACCGAGGTTATCCACTATCCAGCTAGTCAGTTTCCTGAGGGCGTTTTCATCCTCACCATATCTTGGAACGACAAGATCCGTCACCTCTATGAACACTCCATGTCTCCTGAGCTCGAGTAGGGCGTCGAATATTGGTGAAGGGTCGCTCACGCCCATGAATTTCCTATAGAAGGATGGATCAGCGTTCCCCTTAACATCAACTGTCGCGGCATCTAAGTAAGGCGCTAGTTCCTGTATGGCTTCGGGGGTCATATACCCGTTAGTCACTATAGTGTTAAACAAACCGCGCCTCACCGCTAACTTGGCTGTGTCGATCATGAACTCATAGAAGACTGTGGGTTCGTTGTAGGTGTAACTCATACCGTCAGCCCCATACCTTAAGGCCAGGCTCACAACCTCCTCCGTGGTAAAGTAGTCCCCGGCAACCTTATCTTGACGTGCTTGACTTATGGTCCAGTTCAAGCAGAACTTACACATGAAATTGCATCCAGCGGTAGAGATCGACATCACTAGCGAACCAGGATGGAAATGGCTGAGGGGCTTCTTCTCTATGGGATCCACGTTCGCAGCTGTGAGTAAACCGTAAACTAGCGTGTATAACTTGCCGCCGTGATTATACCTGACACCGCAGACCCCATACGACTCGGGCTGTATTATGCATCTCCTTGAACATAGGTTACACTTCACCCCCCCATTCTCAAGCGGTTCCCAATGCCTAGCTTCCCTCACCCAAGGTTTAGAAATGTCGGGCTTCTTAGGCATTCAGCACCACCAACATACTCAAGGAAGTAATATTTACGCAAAGGATTAAGTTATCGAGTAACACCGAAATACATCAAAAGGAAACAGCGAAATTAGAAGACGGGGGCGAAAATGATAGTACTAGCGTTCCCGGAGCTGGAGGACATAGGAAGGAAGGTTGCTGAGAGTCTGGGATCCCGCTTCCAAGCGATTTACAGGAAAGTATTCCCGGATGGTGAGTCATATGTTAGGATAGAGGCTAACGTTAAGGGTAAGGACGTCGTTCTAATACAAACCACGTATCCTGAGCAAGATAAAAGGTTATTGGAGTTACTCTTCGCCGCAGATGCCTTACGGAACCATGGCGCACGCAGCGTCAAGGTGGTACTCACTTACTTAGCATACGCACGTCAAGACCGCGAGTTCCTGCCCGGCGAGGCTGTTAGCGTGAGGACAGTATTGAGGTTGCTGAGCAGTGTGGGTGTGGATGCACTCTACGTTGTGGATCTACACAAACCTGAAAGCCTAAGGCACTTCGCAGGTCAAGCAAAGAACATCATACCCTCTAAGGTCTTTTCCAATAAGTTAAGGAGTATGGGTCTTAAGAACCCCATAGTCGTTTCGCCTGATTTGGGAGCGTCCCATAGAGCTAAGGCGCTTGCATCCGGACTTGGATGCGAATACTTCATAATAAGGAAACACAGGGATAGGATCACCGGTCAAATAAGGCATGAGTTACCGGAAAACATAGATGTTGGTGGTAAAGAGGCCGTAATAGTGGATGATATAATAAGCACTGGTGGTACCGTAGCTAACATAGCATCTTTCCTACGGAGATGCGGGGCCTCAACGGTATTCGCGGTTGTGAGTCATAGCCTATTCGTTGGTGAAGCTCTACGGAGATTAAGAGGTGCTGGTGTGAATAAGGTGCTTACGTTGAATACGTTAGCCAGCAGGGTAAATAACGACTTAATAGAGTACGTGGATGTTAGCCCAGAGCTGATCACCGCGCTTAGGGAACACAGCACTCCGTGGGGTTGGTGAAGCACACATTTGGAAGACTGTGATGGAACCATGAATACGTTGTCACAGGTTAGTAAGGCGTACTTCTTCCTATCAGGGGAGCATAGGACACTGCCTTACTCAGAACTGATAGCGCTTAGCGAAGCTGAGCGCAAATACCTTAAGATCCACGCCAAGCTAGATCAGGTGGTCATTGGTGAGTGTGAAGAGGGACTCTTTGAAGTACTTAGGAGGAGGGCGGCCTTAATTAAATATGCTGGAATAATGTTCGGTGCGGTTGAAACAAGTGATGGTGTTGAGGGATTACGCAGGCTCCTGAAGGAGCATGATACATTGAGGAACCTACCTTTCAGCCACATAGCATTTAGACGGGTAAAGAGGTACGGGCACAACGTAAGGTATGCTGACGTGATTAATGTGATTCGAAGTACACTACAAGGCGCCCCACGTTCATTGAACGCCCCCTTAATAGACGTTATAGTAAGTGAAGGGGTCATGATTGTTGGCTATAGGCTCTTCACGAGAAGAATGCGTGAATTCGATGCGAGAGCACCGCAGCGTAGGCCAGTATATCTCCCGGGGACGCTTACCCCCCTCTGGAGTAGGGTATTCGTGAACCTGAGTAGGGCTGGATCCAAGGGTTTGTTTTACGACCCGTTCTGCGGTGTTGGAGGTTTCCTGCTTGAGGCTTGTGCTATGGGTCTTAAGTACGTTGGGAGCGATATTAGTATACGTCACGTCGTCGGGGCAGTGGAGAACCTCATGTATTATGGATGTATACCCCAGGTTTTTGTAGCTGACGCGTGCGATATGCCTGTGCGGGAAGCGGGCTCCATAGGGACGGATCCACCTTACGGGAGGTTAACGCAGGTACAATGCGGTGGAGGGTTACGGGAGTTAATGGAATGCTTCTTAAGTAAGGCGGCGGAGACCCTAATCAGCGGCGGTTACTTGGCATTCGCTCAAAGAAAGGATGTTGATGTGGAAGGAATAATTGATGATGTCGGTTTAAAGATAGTGGAGAGACACCTTAACTGGGTTCATGGAGCCTTAACAAGGGACATCTTCGTGGTGAGGAAGCCTTGAACCCTATTAGAGTAACCATATTAGGGGCGTCAGGGCCATACCCGGGAAGCGACGACCTTCCCTCCCTAATTGTTTGCTACGGAAGGACACGCCTACTGCTGGACGCTGGTGAAGGAACGCAACACCGGATACATGAGGCGGGTTTCAGTGTTGCCTCCATACGCTACATCTTGATAACGCACATGCATGGCGACCACATACTAGGTCTAATCCCGTTGTTGCAGTCCAGATCACTCTCAGGCACCGAAACGCAGGTAACTATCGTAGGGCCCGAAGGGATACGTGATTACCTCCTAGAAAACTTCAAACTCCTGCACTTTAGGCCCAGGTTCGATGTGGCTGTTATTGAGCTTAGGGGTGATAGCGAGTTACGGCTCTCCAGCGACGTAGTGGCACAGGCAATAGAACTTGATCACGGCATAGTTACTTACGGATACGTACTCCGCTTCGGGGGTAAGAAGACGCTTGCCTACATCACCGACACTCGCCCATTACCCGAGAAGCTCTCCGGTATCGTAGAAGAGCCCGACGTGTTAATACATGATGCGACACTCTCGTCAAACGACAGCGGCTTAGCATTGGAGTACAAACATTCGACTGCGGCTGAGGCAGCCCACGTTGCTAGGGAGGTTAAAGCAAAGATGTTACTTTTATTCCATGTCTCGCAGAGGTATAGGCACGGTTACGAGGATCATTTAAGGGAGGCAAGGAAAATATTCAAGTACTCTTGGATAGCTAGGAAATTTATGCGTATCATGATCAAGTAATTCACCATGTTCTTTAGACCTCATTTAAATACTTAAGGCAGAAAGAAGCTCTAGGACTGGCGTCGAGAGCCGTTGGGTGGTGACGGGCTTGAGGCGAGTGCTTATTTGCGTAACCGGAATGCCGGGATCCGGTAAGTCAGTGGTTGTGGAGGGTATAGCCGAGGAATTCGGGTATCCTGTCCTAAGCATGGGTGACGTTGTCAGGGAGGAGGCAAGGCGTAGAGGTGTAAAGATGGATCTTAAATCAATGATGGAATTCGCCAAACGCCTACGTGAGGAAATGGGGCCCGCGGCGGTTGCGGAGTTGACCTCCCGAAGGATCCGAAACACGGGTTCTGAGGTGGTTGTAATAGATGGTGTGCGAAGTCTCGACGAGGTCACGCGTTTCTCTAAAGAGGGATCAGTAATAATAGTTGCGGTGCATGCCTCCCCTAAAACACGCTTCGAGAGGCTCGTACGCAGAGGGAGACCCGATGACCCCAATGACTGGAGAGATTTCCGCGAAAGAGACCTCAAGGAGCTAAGCTTCGGGATAGGGAGTGTGATAGCGCTAGCCGACATAATGATAGTTAATGAGGGGCGCGACATAAGCGATATAAAGAAGGAAGCGGTCTCCAAGCTAAGGGAGGAGTTGAGGAATGTTTTTACTACAGGTGCGAAGCGAGCTTAGACCGACAGAGGATCTAGAACGCGTGCTTAGATCCATTCGTAATTTGTTTGATGTTGAGCATTACGATGTCGTCGACGGTACGCCTTATAAGGAAGTGATTTGCGAGTCAAATAAAGTAGAATCACTGCTGAGGTTCCATCAAGTTTTAAGGCAGGATAGGATACTCGATACGGCACGTAAAATTATGCTTTCTTCAAGGATAGGCAATAGGGTGACGCTGAAACTGCACAAGCAAAGCGCGTACGTAGGCCACATATCTTTCGTTACGTATGATTCTGAGTCGCCGTTAGGACCAATTAGGGTGGTCATAGTTAGCGATGACGTGGAGAAGATCATAGACTGGCTAGCGCCTAAGACAAGCAAAGGTAAGCCTTTATGGGAGTATTCAATGCCGAGAGTCTAGGGAGTAATACCTCACCGTACAGAGGCATCATAATTTTCTTAAAAATCCGTCAATGGATAATACCGGCACAATGCACGTAAAACGCATTACTATTGGATATGACGTATCAGTGATTGATTATCAAATAATACTCCCTAGTATTTAAAGGGTAGCCTATTATCTACCTGATCAGCGTAGGAAATAATCGGTGCTCTGCAAGTGCCAGTAATATTCCGTTGTAAGGGATGTGGGTCCATAATATTCATGTTCGAGCGAGTAGGTCAGGATTGCTTCGGATTACCCTCACCCTCGGAGTTAGCCATGAGGTATGAAGGCAAATGCCCCAACTGCGGCAGGATTCTCGGAACCCCAACGATAGATGACGTTAAAATTCTGGGAAGAATACGTCAATCCTCCCCATTCTACACACCCGAGATTACGTCAGTTCCTCTCTCCAAGGCGGTGATTTAACGATAGCGTCACTAAGCCATGCGAGGAAGTCGCTATCATGGTGCAGGGCACGAAAATCTTTTTCAACTAAATTTGTTGTAATGTGTGTTAGTTTCAGGTGACTAGCATTTAGTAAGTTTCTGTTCTTCTTTAGCAGATCCTCAGGATTACGGATCTTTCTAAGGGAAAGAGCCCTAGGAATGCCTTCCCAGTCTATCCAGGGCGGTATCGGGTCCTTAACAGTGTGTTTCTCAATGAAGTTAAGTAAGTCACTCCCGATCTTAGTAGGTCCTTTCACGGATTTCAACTTGCTTAAGTTTCCTCCATGGAGCTCTACGTAAATCGCGGCATGACTTTTTTCATCGCTCCAGAACCTTAGGTCCAGGACATTGAAGTCATTTACTTTAAGAATGTTCGCTACGCGTCTTCCCACGCTCTTAAGCTCTCCCCAGATGATGTCAGGTGACGTTCCCTTAGCTACGTCGTAGAGTATGAGGATGATGCGTCTCTCAGTGGATTTCAAGCGGGACTGGAGTTCTTCAACGCTCAGCACCTTCCGTGCAGGGAAGAAGAACTTCGGTGATGGTTCCCTTAAAAACTCGTGGGCAGCGAGCATAGCTAAAGCCATTGACCTCCTGGAAACTGCGGCGGCAACATTCCGTCTACTATCGACAGGGTCAGGGAATATCAGTGGAGCCCCCCTGAAGGTTCTCCGTAACACTGAGGCCTCGTAGGAGTTTAGCTTGTTTAACGATATAATCTGTGGTTCTCTCCAAGTTACGGCTGACTTAAGGAATCCCTCGAAGGAACCGTACTTTATGATAAGCAATTCCGTTAAGTAACCGGAGAAACCCTCAACCTTTATCTCCGCACCGTAAACCCCAATTCCCTTAAAGAATTTCTTTAGCAGACGGACCTCATCGCGCTGCTCATCAGTTAAGTTCCTTTTCACGAATTCTGTGTGGAAGGGTGTTCTATCGACCGGTGTTTTTATGTCATCAATAGATTCGGCCCAGTAAGCTGGCACTATATCAGCCTCTATATTTCCAGCGTAGACCTTCACGTAGGGATGGGAGGCGTACCTTAACTCTACACGATACCCCCTTCCTAAACGACTCAACTCTCTGCTCACAGGTTTCACAAACTTCTCAATAATCCACTCCTTGTTCAGGTCCTCGTACCGTATGAGTACAAAGACATCTAAGTCCATTTCTCCTCTTAAAGATGTGCCCTTAGCCACCGAACCTTCCAGCTCAATTTTAAAGTCGTAAGGTATCGACTTAGATAGTATGTTCTCCAGGGTTTTCTTTAACTCCTCATAGAGGCGTAGCGCTTCTCTTAGTTCGGAAGGCGTCGGCGTGAGCACCTCCTTAATTTCCCTTACCACGGTTTGGATGTTGCGCTGTATCACCTTAGATTCACCGACTTAACATCGATGTAGAGCGGGCCCTGGGGCCGGAGAATACTCCTCTTTAGCACTACCTTAGTTACGGTGAATGAACCAAACCCAAAATCTTCGTATGCACGCATTACCTCCGCTAGACATGTCCTATTGAACCTCCCCTTAACCCTGGCGACAGTAATGTGTGGTCTAAACTCAGCGTGATCAGGTTTCGCGTAGCTCCTTAGACAGGGCTCTAGCATGTCACGCAGCTTCTTGAGGTGATTGACCCCCTCACTAATCCCAACCCATATCACCCTAGGCCTACTTACGCTCGGGAAGGCCCCCACACCCTTCACCCGGATGTTAAACCTAGGAAAGCCTGCTGCCCTCTCAAGACACTTTGACACGTCCTTAACGTAGGGATCCGGCACCTCACCTATGAACCTAATCGTGATATGGATGTTCTCATCCTCTACGCCCTTGAACCCCCTGTTGTCCGAGCAGGTCAATACAATATCGCGGAACTTAATGATGTTAGCTAGCGTGGCGGGGTCCTCAATCTCCACGGCGACGAATAACCTCAATTATCCCGCCCATAAACCTAACATTAAACGCTTATAAAGAGGCTTATGGATAAAGTACCTCGGGCTGAGGGGCCGTCGTCTAGCTTGGCTAGGATGCCAGCCTGGGGAGGAATCCCCGTGGTCCCGGAGCGCTGGTGGTCCCGGGTTCAAATCCCGGCGGCCCCACCAGCTAAATCATCTTGAGCTTCACCATAAGCTCAGCTACTTTCCGGAGGGCTTCTTCATCGTTTTGAGCTTCTACGTTCACTATTATGTTGGTTCCCTTTAACCTAATCTTGTACCTTCGTTGCCCTTCAATGATGTATTCCTCAATTATTTCTAGGTTCACAGTGTTTGGCCCCAAGGAATTTCCCCACTATAGTGAGTCGTGATCATTTATTTACAATCTTAGATCTTTATGAAAGAAGGTATCGTCAATATTTTTGAGGTTATGAAGCTAGATTAAGTGAGTATGGATGAGGGATGTGATGATGCCCTATCCACCGACGATTACCCTAAGGTAAATGGGGAGGGGACACCCCGTCTGATCCCCGGGAAGTTCTTTCTGGGGTTCGGGCGATTTCACCTCGCGTTAGGTAAGATGCTAAAACTTTTTCATACCTAGCCGAATAATATGTTACTGGTGGTAAACCCTGTTCTACTACTACGATAGGTATAAGCCTGAAGACGTGCCGAAAATAGTGGTTGAGCCCCCAGGGCCTAAAGCTAGGGAATTACTGGAGAGGGACTCACGGTTACTTATGCAGTCGTTTGTCAGGTGGTACCCACTTGTTGCTAAGAAAGCTTACGGCGTAGTCGTTGAGGATGTTGATGGGAATCTTTTCCTAGACATGAATGCTGGACTAGCTGTAATGTCTGTTGGTCACGGGCACCCTAGAGTGGTTAACGCCATAAAGAGGCAGGCGGAGAAGTTGCTTCACTACTCGTTAACTGACTTCTATTATGAGGAGGCCGTAACCTACGCTGAAAAACTATCAGGGATAGTCCCTATAGAAGGCGGTAAGAAATTCTTCTTCGCAAACAGTGGCGCTGAGACCATCGAGGCATCAATAAAGATATCTAGGGGGAGGGCGGAGGGTAAGCGACCATATGTGATAGCATTCATAGGCGCGTTCCACGGAAGAACCACTGGCGCCATGGCGTTAACGGCTAGTAAGCCGGTGCAGCGGAAGGGCTTCCAGCCGTTGATATCCGGGGTAATACATGTTCCATACCCGTATCCTTATAGGTGCCCCTTCAACGTTGATCCCGAAAAATGTGGTGATGCAGTAATAGGGTTCTTGGAGGAGTGGGTGTTCCGGAGGATGGTTGATCCCAACGAGGTTGCCGCAGTGTTCGTAGAGCCCATACAGGGTGAGGGAGGCTATGTCGTCCCTCCAGACGACTTCTTCCCTAAGCTAAGGAAGTTAACGAGTCAATACGACATCCTCCTAGTCGATGACGAGGTGCAGGCCGGTATGGGCAGGACGGGCAAGTGGTTCGCTATAGAGCACTGGGGAGTTAAGCCGGACATAATAACGATGGCTAAGGCAGTGGCGTCCGGGATACCCTTAGGCGTTGTCGCTGGGAGGGAGGACATAATGAACCTGCCGGCCGGATCACATGCTAGCACGTTTGGCGGCAACCCCGTAGCGCTGGCGGCAGCCAATGAGGTCATCGACATAATCCGCGAAGAAAAGTTACTGGAGAATGCGGCGAGGGTCGGCGAGTCCTTAATTAAGAGGGCAATGGAATGGAAGGAGCAGTACGAGATAGTGGGTGATGTTAGGGGTAAGGGCCTAATGATAGGTATAGAGTTAGTACGTAACAGGAAGACAAAGGAGTACGCCAGTAAGGAGCTGGCAAAGGTAATTAACACGTGCTTCAAGCACGGCATCGCAGTAATAGGAGCGGGGTTCTCCACAATAAGGCTCTCACCACCACTAGTAATAAGTGAGGAACTAGCTCAGAAAGGAATGGACGTCATAGAGGACGTATTGAAGGAAGTGAACAAGGAGATATCAGGTATCAAACCATGAACTACCCTGCAGACATAGCGGAGACCGTGGCAAGGCTAATAGAGAATCACCCAGAGGGGCTCACTACAGAACAAATAATAAGGAAACTCCTAATACAGGGAATTCCGCCACCCACAGTAAGGAGGATACTTACGAATATGCTAAGAGAGGAGAGGCTCCGTAAAGTGCCAGATGCGAAACTCTCTAAAATGATTTTTAAGGTTAAGGATTCAACGGCTTGACCAACTATCTCAAGCTAAACTCCGCAAGCTTCACGTGCGCGGCGCTACCCAGAACGTTACCTTAGCCCCATCCTCCGTTGCTAGGACTACTCTCATGGGTAAGCCCGCACCAAACTCGATAGTGACCACGTCAGCTGCTTCCAATGTTGACGCTATAGACTTCAGGAGATCCAGGTCGTACTTACTGGATGCTGTGTCTTCCCTAGACTCTAGTGAGAGAAGCGGCTTATCGAGTGATAGTTTCTCCTCGAACATCTTCCCCTCAGAAACACTCTTGACAGTTACTTCCCCGGTGTTGTAGGAGATTTCGAGCTCATCACCTATGATTTTCGCGTCCGATATGATTTTCTTGAAGTCCTTAGACTCCATCTGCATTCTCACGGGTAGGTCCAGGTCAAGCGACTGTATTAACTCTCTCCCAGTCTCCAGCACAGTGACCTGATACGTTCGCTCAGCCCCAGTCTTAGTGTTTGTCAATGTGAATACTAGGTGCCTAGCCCCGTCCTCATAGCGGAGGGTCACGGCATCCCGCTTCGTGCCCTTCCTAATAGCCTTAGAGAACTCGTCACGGTCAAGGGTTAGGAGTGTGTCACCCGTGGCATCGTACGTTTCAAAGGCCGTACTCGGTATGTACACCTCCACTAGGAGGTTCTTGTCGGGACTCAGCGCCCTGATCAGGAATGAGTCGCTAGTCACACTTAAAGGTACTTCACTGAGGGGCTTCAGTGAACCGTAGGTTAAGCGCTTGAACAGCGCTCCGTCAGGGTACTTCAGAGTGAACACACTAAACACCTACTTATAGGGTCTTCATAGGAGCTATAAGTTTGCTCCTCCGGGAAACTAAGTTCTGGTATCGAAAGAAAAATTATCGCTAAGCCACCCTATTAACGGTGCTTAACTTGGTGTTGAGGATTTCTAAGTCATCCTTCGGCTACACGTACGTTGAGGGAAGCCCTGAGGAAATTGTGTCATTACTTAAATTAATACGTGATGAGTGGGGACGTGACACTGATGACTTAGACGATGCAATTAGGATCGTAAGTAACTTCGAGGTCTTCTATGAGATGATGCGAAAGAAGTTTAAGGAGTACATATCGCCTAGAAAGAGAGAGGCTGACCTCATAAGGGGCTTAGTTGTTGTTGATAAGATAAAGCTCGTGAAGAGCGGTGACACCAGGGTAGTTACGGTAATTTTTGATAAACGGGTTAATCACGATGAACTAGAACGGCTGGTGAGTAAACTCGGTAGTTCACAGTAATGATAATTGATAAGTCAGTGAGTTCTTGCGCGTCTAGCCTTTTGCTTTCGTGTTTTCCTATTGCGAGGCTTGAGTAATGTCTCCTGAACCTTGCGGATTCGTCCAGCTATTTCTTGCGGATCAAGGTTTTCCCTAATTGCCTGGACTAGGAGGTCGCTTATGACTATCATGGCTTCTAATGCCCGAACATCAAGCGAAGTTGAGGTGACGGGCTCCTCGTCCTCAAACAAGTACTCGCTGGTCTCCTCTTCTCCACCTTCCTTCTCAAGGGCCTCACTCATTCTCTCTAAGCTTTCCCCCTCCGGGATCTCGGGCGATGATTCCTCCTCTGGCAAGCTAGCCCCTTCAGATGTGGTGCGTTAACTCATTTTAAGTTTTACAATGTGCCTTTGTCAATTATTCAATGAAATAGGTAGCCTCAGTAGGAAGACGTCACCATTTCTTACCCAGAGAAGACACTCGAATTTACTTAGCTCAGCCAGTAGCTTCCGCATCTTTTTGAAGTACTTCTCGCTCCCACCTGCCATGAGTTTCGCTATCGTCGATGTTGCCCGCTCCTCAGTGAGTTGCAGGCTAAGCACGTAGCCGCAGTTGTTTAGGGCCGCAGGCTCTAGGGAATACGGTTCTTGAGTAATCGCAATCACATTTACGCCGAACTTTCGACCCTCGCGGAAAAGCTTAGTCAGTATGCTTGCCCTGTTCCTCGTTATGAATCTGTGCGCCTCCTCAACGATGACTAGGGTTGGCTGCGGTCTTGATTTCCTGTAATTAAAGAGCATATGGACTAGCGCCTCAAGATATATGATCTGAAGTGAGAGGCTCTCAACCCTAGAGAGATCTGCCACAATTAAGCCCTCACCGAGCTCTGCGGGTTCGAGCCACTTAACCTCGCTCTCCAGGCCGGAGAGGGTCTTTAAATAAGGGATTAGTGATCGAATAACGTCTTTGCTGAAACCCAAGTACTCAGGAGCGCGGGGATCAGACGCTATGTCAAGTAAGTCCGTTACCTTGGGGTTGCCGAACAACTTGTACGCGTAGATTATCATGTGCTGTAGAACGGACTTCTGCACATTCCCTAACCTAAAGGCTGAGGCTATAAGGTCAGCCACCTCCTCGGCCCGCACTGCGGGGGACTTGCCAAACTTGGCCAGCAAGTTAATGGGGTTCTCGGCCGGGTTAATCACCTTAGTTGCGGGTAACGACGTGTACTCTCCGTGCACATCGAGGACGAGGACACTTATGTTTCTCTTTAAGGCCTCATCAATTAATCGCTTAGCTGCCTGGGTCTTACCCGTTCCTGAGGAACCTGTGATTATCATGTGGTTATTTTCCCCTATCCTGAAGGTAAGGCATGGAGCTCGCCTACCCTTATTCTGCCTCCTAACAACTTTGAGAACCTCTCCCAATATTACGCATTCATTAGTGCCTAGTTCCGCCGTGTCTTGGTGCCTTAATTCCTCAAGTATAACGGGTATGGGTAAGGCAATAGGTGAAAGCAGGGTTACAAGACCAGCAACTAGCAATGATGTGGGGAACTCCATCTCATGCCTTGCTAGCAGGGCTGAAGTTAGTAGCGCGCCCATTACCCAGGCAATGATTGTGGCGTAGAGACCGGCACTACTTTGAGGAGTAGGGAACGGGCAGGCAAGGTACTCGCAAGCCCCCTTAATGACTGCTGCCACACCTAATCCCCCAATAAATATTGGTAGGGTTGACTTCGCGCCCCATGTTTTGGTGAGCGATACGTGATGCGTGGTTGGGGTACGGGTTGAAAAGGATGCTCCACTAACCACGCCTAGCATGTACGCCATTGCTATGATAGCCACTGATTGAGCTATGTATTGGTTTGAGGTTAGTGGCGGGGCAGTGATGACCGTCAAAGTCATCAGTGCTAGGCCCTCAACAACCACTAATACGAGGTGCCGCGACCTACCAGCAATATATCCGCCTAGACCCGCAAGGAGCCATGAAGAAGCCACACCCATGAATGCTAAATATCCCAACCCCGTGCTAGCATAATACACTAACACATTGACCACGGTCAACGCAAGCGCTGAGACAGCTGTGCTATGATCTCTCAAGGTGCTTATCCATGGAAGAGCTTGTATTACGGTATTATAAGGCTAAAGACTCCATAGATGAGGGGTGTGGGCCGAAAAACATCTGTTGCAGGAAGGTGTGCTCGTGGCATGAGTGATGGCTGGAGGTACTTGAATAGCCGGGTTGTTGAGGTGGCGAGGAAGGCGGGCATTAAGGAACTCACGGAGGTTCAGGAGCGGGCGATACCTAAGATACTCAGCGGTAGACACACGCTCATAGTGGCGCCCACAGGAAGCGGTAAGACTGAGGCGGCCTTACTTCCTGTTTTGTCAAAGATGGTCTCGGCTAACCAACCCGTGAAGCCGATAGCGGCGCTCTATATAACGCCACTAAGGGCGCTGAACCGGGATATGTTCCGTCGAATTGAGAGCGTCTGTAAAGCACTCGGAATTAAGGTAGCCGTAAGGCACGGTGACACGTCTAGCTATGCTAGGAAGATGATAGCTAATAAACCACCCCACATCCTGATAACCACGCCTGAAACCCTCTCAATAATGCTCATAAATGAAGCGATGCGCGTGCACTTGAGGAACGTGAGGTGGGTCATCATTGATGAGTTTCACGAGTTACTCGGGAGCAAGAGAGGTGCCCACTTACTTGCGGATCTTGAACGCTTAAGGGAACTTGCAGGCGCCTTTCAACGTATAGCCCTATCAGCCAGCATAGGCAATGTCAGGGCGGCTTCCGAGGCTCTTGCGCCAGGTAAGGTTGTTGAGGAAGTAGTCGTTTACGGCGCGAGGCAGGCCGAGATTAAGGTGGAGGTCTCCGGCACAGGGAGGTACGCAGATATCATCAGGAGGATAATCGATAAGATACGTAAGCATGGACGTGTCCTAATATTCACTAACACTAGGGACGAGGCTGAAATGCTGGGCAATAAACTCATAACCTATGTTGAGCGTCACGGGCTAGGCTTAAATATACGTGTGCACCACGGTTCCCTCTCGAAGAAGGAGAGGAAGGAGGTCGAGGAGGGGTTACGCGAGGGAAAGATCAACGCGGTGGTTTGCACATCTAGTCTAGAGTTAGGCATAGATATAGGGCATATTGACGCTGTGATACAGGTTGGGTCATCCAAGCAAGTAACTAAGTTCCTGCAACGAATAGGCAGGTCAAGACACTACGTTAGTGGAGTCGCGCACGGGTACCTAATAGTGCGGGACATATTCCATGAGGCGCTTGAGGCTCTGATTATAGGGAGAAGATCGATCAAAGGCGATATCGAGCCGGTGGATACGTACAGAAACCCGCTAGATGTGTTGGCTCACATCCTTGTCGGGATGGCCTTAGAAGGGGGTTACACCCCTGAGAAGGCATGTGACGTATTGAGGAGATCCTACCCGTTTACGGGGTTGAGTGAGGATGATGTAATATCTTTAACGAACTTCCTCAGCAGGTTAGGGTACGTGAGGTTCGAGGGAGGCTCCTTCAGAGCAACTAAGCGTGGGAAGCTCTACTACTTAAGGACAACAATGATTGTTGACGCGCCCAGATACGATGTTGTGGACTTGACGTCCATGAAGAAAATCGGTTACTTTGACGAGGACTTCATAGTCATGCTAATGGATGAAAGGAAATACGATGGAAACGGCAAATTCGTCGTACTTGCTGGTAGGGCATGGAGGATCGTCGGAGTTGATGACGACGAGAAGAAAGTGTACGTTGAGCCACCAGTATCGATAAGTGAGGCTGAAGTACCTTTCTGGCGCGGGGAGAGCATACCGGTGCATTATCGAGTCGCCAGGGAGGTGTGCGCGAACAGGCGGTTACTTGCTCTGGGGTATATTATGCAGGACGTAGCGAGGATAACGGGGAAGGACGTTATTGAGGGGCTAAAAAGAATACTAACCAAGCATATATCCTCAGGAGCACCTCTACCGAGCGAACGAAACATCGTGGTAGAGATAATAGGTAATGAGGGCTTAATAGTAATCCACGTGTGTCTAGGCACGCGAGGTAATAGGGCCTTAGCGATACTACTGTCCTACGTATTGAGTAAGTACTTAGGCCGTAGGGTAGGGTTCACAGTCACTCCCTATGGCGTAATACTTCTTACAGGGAACATATCGCACCTCTCAGGTGAGGGTGAGCACAGCATTGTAAGGAACATAATCAATGAAACGCTGAAGAGCTCCAGAATACTTGAGGAGCTCAACGCCGCGGTAAGTAATACGTCCATGTACTTAGTAGCTGTTTCTAGGATTCTCCGACGCATGGGTGTTATACCTGCTAACGCCAGCTCAGAAGTTGTTAAGGCCCTAGTTAAGCGGTACAGTAAGGACGAGGTCGTGTCGAGAGAAGCCTTCAACGAGATATACGTTAGGTTCCTGGACAAGGATTCCGTCGCATCCTTATCACGGAAGCTCCGCGACGGGTCGGTGAAGCTAACTTATGTGTCATTAACGAAGCCCTCAATCATCGCAAGCGACCTGCTGAGATACGCTGGTCAAGTGGTGACTGGCGTTACGCATTCCAGCGTGTTGCCAAGCGGCACGTTAGTGGAATTAGTTAGGAGGAGAATCCAAGCTAAGGAGGCGTACATGATATGCATGATGTGCACACATACGTGGGTAGTTAAGGTAAGGGAACTCCCCGAACGGATTACCTGCCCTAAATGCGGTTGTGGCTTAGTAGCGCCATACTTTGGGAAGGACAGGGAACGCGTATTAGACATAGCTAGGAGGGGGTTAAGCGGAGGCCGTAATTACAAATTCGTATTGAGTGGCGAGGAAAGGAAGATTTTCGAGGAATTACTTGATTCCGCGAAGCTTGTGTTAACGTATGGTAGGAAAGCTGTTGAGGCGCTTGCCACGTATGGCGTGGGTCCAAGCACGGCGAAGAGAGTTCTTGGTAAGGATGGTTCAGATTTCTATATGGGCTTATATGACCTTGAGAGGAACTTCATTAGAACTAGGAGATTCTGGAAGTCTTAATAAGGAAGTAAGGGTCTATGGGGGTGGTAAGGCGTGCTGAGCAACCGGAAAAGAGATATATCTTTAGGTTCAGACTTAGCCTAGTGAGAATAAAGAGGTGGATTTAGGTGCCTTGGTCCGTCCTACAAACACTGAGGACGAATCCCGACTTAATGAGGGAGAACCTCAGGAAAAGGTTCATGGATCCCGGCTTGGTGGATGAGTTCCTGAGAGTTGATGCCGAGTGGCGTAGGCTGCAGACGGAGTTAAATAAGCTCAGACATGAACATAATATAATAAGTTCACGCATAGCGAAGGCTAAGCCTGAGGAAAGGAGCGAATTAATAACGAGGGCTAAGGAGTTGCTGAAGGAGATAGGGGAGTACGAGGCGAGGTTGAAGGAAGCTGAAGCCCGAAGAAAACAAATACTTGATCAGATGCCCAGCTTACTTCACGAGTCCGTGCCCGTAGGGCCAGACGACTCATACAACGCTGTTGTGAGGGTATGGGGTAAGGCCTTAGTACAGCGTAAGCACCTCAAGGACTTCCTCGCTGAGACTGAGGGGAAGGGTGTTAGGATGGAGTACGAGATTACTGATAGAGAGATTGTGGGTCATGCAGACATGCTAGAGAACGTGTTAAGGCTAGGTGACACACTAAAAGCTGGTGAAGTAGCGGGTTCCAGGTTCTATTACCTCTTCGAGGATCTAGTCTGGCTAGACATGGCGCTCCTCTCATACGCCATAGACTACCTAACAAGCAAGGGATTCACGCTAGTCCTCCCACCATACTTCCTCAAAGGTAAGTACATGCGGGCAGTTGAGGAGTTTGAGGCGTTCAAGGATGCCCTCTACAAAATAGATGGTGAGGACCTATACCTAATAGCGACGGCTGAACACCCGCTAGCAACGCTTCACGCAGGCGAAGTGATACCGGAGGAGGACCTCCCCTTACTGTATGTGGGCGTTAGCCCATGCTTCCGTAAGGAGGCTGGAGCAGCTAATAGGGACATTAAAGGAATATTCAGGGTTCACCAATTCCATAAGGTTGAGCAATTCGCGTACACCCTGCCGGAGCAGAGCTGGGAAGTATTCGACCTCCTAATAGGTAACGCCGAGGAGCTCTATAAGGGTCTTGGAATACCGTTCAGGGTGGTTAACATCGCATCAGGTGAGCTGAACCTCCGTGCAGCTATGAAGTATGACTTAGAGGCGTGGTACCCAGCACAGGGTAAGTTCAGGGAACTAGTAAGCTGTAGCAATGTCCTCGACTGGCAGGCATACAAGCTTAATGTGAAGTACCTTAGAAGGAAGGGAATGGTTAGGGACTTCGTGCACATGCTGAACTCAACAGCGATAGCAAGCACTAGAACAATAACCGCGATCCTAGAGAACTACCAGAGAGAGGATGGGGTTGTAGAAATACCGAAGGTTCTAAGGAAGTACCTGGAGCCCTTCAGCAAGGCGCCTAAGGACTACATCTATCCTAGGAAGAGGTCTTAGGGGAGTAAGCCGAAAAACCTTCTCTTACGGTGCTTACTGTTATTCTTATGAACTTCCTCATCAATACCCATTGACTTTTTAATGAATGCACGTTCGCTTCTCCTTGAATCTTCACGCGTCAATGACTTAGCCTTACGGTAGAGGAAGTCCACCTCCTCATCAGTTGCGTAGTCTAGGGGGATCCCCTGCATGTTACTGGACTCCCATCTTTCATAAAGGCTGTCAAGTAGCGCGCTGACATCGGGGTCAGAGTAGAACGCGGCCTTACGCCAGTAATCCCCGCATTCGTCAATGAGTTCGACGATCTCCTGAACTTTCTCCTCGGTTGACCTGTCCATGCGTCCCTGACCACACTTTATTAGGTTAGCAAGCCTATATCTCTTGATGGTGTCTTGAGCGGAGTTGATAGAAAGGTATTAGCGTTCCTGAAGAACAACCCGGGCGCCACACCTAGGGAAGTGGCGGATGCCTTGGGCCTACCCTACAATGTGGTTCGTCACGCATTACTCAGACTTAGGGAAGCTGGTTACGTAGTACGGTCGCCGAGGGGCGGGTACTTAGTTAGGGTGGGTTTCCCGGCATTGGACGACGCCGAGGTAGCTCGAGGCGGAAGCAATGATTCGCGACCTGATGCCTCGGTAGCTGAACTTGTCGGCGTTATTGAGGAACTAAGATCAATAGTGATGGAGCTAAAAGCCAGAGTTGATCGGCTGGAGCAGGAAGTAAACTTACTAAAGAAGGGTATACCGACGCATAAGGTAAGGCAAAGGAAAGATAGGAAGACCCCTGATCCATTACTAAGTACTTTATCTAGCAAGGGTCTGGTCACGCTGAGCGAGGCTAGGAAACTTGCAAGCAAACCCATTGAAGCGTACATTAATGAGGGAGTAGCAATACCTATCGGGAATTACTTAGTTAATCCGGAGTTCCTCGACAAGTTCAAGAAAAAGTTCCCGTTAAGCGTCGGTGAAGTTGAGAAAATGAGTCCCGAGGAGAGGGGCTTACTCGACTCCCTAATTAAGGAGGGGCTAGTGTACCTTCACGCAGGCAGGGAATACCGGATTATAAGCTAGCGTTAAATCACCTACGTTCAAGCTCTTGGAGTAGGTCGGTCACGAATTTCACGATCCTAGCCTCAACCTCCTCCAGAAGCTTCAGACCTTTATCCTTAGTTGCTAAGGATGGTGAGCCGAAGGCGCCGAGGCCAACAACTTTTGAGGATTCCTTCGAATACACATATGCTTTAGGCCGGGTCGTTAGGTCCAGCGAGTGCCACTCCTCACTATACATCCTAAACTCGGTTGGTTGGGGCGCGCTTCTTGGGGGCTCACCAACAGTCACGTTAAGGGCTAATGCAACACTTGTCTCAACCTCGTCAGCATGGAAGAAAGGCGTCTGAAACAGCTCCTTAATTAAATCACCAACAACCTCCCACACGGTGACTACGGCTACGGTTAAACCCTCGAATTCCTCGGCGGAGTCCCTAGCAACCACCCTAAGTAAATCCGCGTTACCGGCGTGCCCGTTCACTACTATTACAAGCCTAACGCCTGACCTCCATAGCGAATGCAGGACATCCCTCACTACACCGTACATCGTCTTGGTCGAGAGCGTTATTGTGCCAGGATATGCTCCCCACATACTACTTATGCCGAAGGGTAGTGGAGGGAGTTTCAAAGCCAGGACACCGTTCGCCCGTAGCCTTCGGCACGCCCTCCTGCTGACTTCATCCGCTATGATATAGTCAAGACCTAGGGGAAGGTGGGGGCCATGCTGTTCTACGCTACCTATAGGGAAGAAAATAGCGTGTGTTTTAATTCTCCTAAGATCCTCAGCAAGCCCTACCCATTCGAGGAGATCCCAGCGAAGCTTTTTTCCGTCTTTCTTAGTGGGGGTCATAGCAGCATCGGCACCTTCTGTAAGCTATCCTTGAACTCCTCAGGTATATCGTACCCGTACTTAACCTCCACGAAGTTCTTCCGGAATTCTATGACTTTTTTTCTAATCTCTGTTGGGTTCTTCCCCTCTATTAACACGTCCCTGAAGAACCCAGCTAATTCCTTGAAGTCGCCTTCCTTCATGCCGAACCTAGTCATCTCCTGCACGCCTATCCTCAAGCCGCTGGGATTCTTAACGGCTTCAGGCGGGTCCCATGGGAGTAGGTTCTTATTCAGTATGATGTTCGCATCCTCCAGTAGCTTAGCTGCCTTAGCCCCACCACCTAACTCACGCACGTCAACCACGAAAGTATGGGACTGCGTGAAACCTAGGTGCTCTGTCGGTATCTTGAAGCCCTCCTCCGCCAACGCTTCTGCAAACGCCCTAGCGTTCCTCACTATCTGGTCAGCATATGCCTCACCGAACTCCATCATCTCAATGGCGGTCACGGCCATCGCAGGCAATCTATGAAGGTGGTGATTACTGACGAACCATGGAAACACGGTCTTAGCCACCGCTTTGTATAGTGCCCTATCATTCGTGAATATCAGCCCACCCTGCGGGCCCGGAAACGTCTTATGTGTTGACGATGTGGCAACATCGGCACCCTCATGCACCGGGTTAGGCCACCTCTTGCCGGCTATCAGTCCTAGGACGTGGGCAACGTCATGGACTACCTTAGCGCCGACAGCGTGTGCTGCCTCAGCTATCTCCTTAGTTGGGTGCGGGAACATGTAGACGCTGGCGCCCAACGTAACGAACTTAGGCTTCACTTCCTCGATCATCTTAACGGCTTTATCGACGTCTATGTTCCAGCGCTCCATATCGAAAGGTAACTCTACCTGCTCAATGCCTAACGCACCTAGCGTACCGAAGCGCGTGTGTGAAACGTGCGCACCTGCCTGGACAGGCGCTATTAGTGCCTTATCACCCGGATTAGCAAGGTTCCTGAATACAACCGCATTAGCTATCGTCCCGCTTATGGGTCTAGGCTCGACGTACTCCACCTGAAGTAAGTTGGACATGAGCTCCATTACCAGCAGTTCTATCTGGTCGGTGTAGATGTTGCCTTGATAATATCTCTTTCCAGGCTTACCCTCAGCGTACCTGTGCATCATGTCGGTAAAGTACGCGGCCTCAGCTAAGGGAGACATGACGTTCTCAGACGCTATCAGGTTAACGC
>JALSOX010000011.1 GCA_026986255.1 Desulfurococcales archaeon | reverse complement strand
GAATAGAGTTGAGAAGGAGATAAGGAAGCAACTAATATCCCTCGAGACAGGCGTGTCTAAGTCGACGCCTTCCGATAGCTACGTAGCTAAGATAGCGTCCGTAACGTACGAGATACCGGACAAGGTGCTGAATAATATCTTCGGGAATAAGAAATCCAACAGTCGTTAAGTTTTTAGGAGCGGTAAGGTTTAAAGGATACTTCCTCAGAGGTAAGTGGTGTGAGGAATGCTGAGGGCTACGAAGGAGGAGGCATACCTCGTGAGGAAGGGGAATGACCTTATGCTTGTTGAGGTTTTGAGAACCCCTGATGGTAAGGCATTCGTGGCTATTCACAAGACGTTCAAGGGCGTGTACACTAGGAAAGGGGAGGAGGAACCTAAGGAGTGGGACCTCCTAGAGCTAGATGAGTTTAAAAGCCTTAAGGACTCAGAAGTGGATTACAAGACATTACCAACCGATATTAGAAGGGCAATATCCTCGGCCTTCAAGTATTGATTCAAATAATAACGCTCCTTAGCTAACGTTGCAGGCAGAGCTCCACCATCGATGATGTTAAAACTTAATTCTCCTCAGAAATCCCTTAGTTATTAGGGTGGAACGCGGTGAGGGCCTTAACTAAATTGAAGGTATCGATGTTGACGACCTTAGCGTTCCTTATTGGTTTGTCAACACTTATACTTACCGCACTATTCACTTACGTGCTCACCCCCGCAGCTGGATTATCCACCGTTCTAGCCCTTTCCCTAGCGTTCGTTGTAGGTATACACGTGCTTCAGTGGCTCGCGGGCCCGAAGATCATTGAGATGGCGTACAACGTTGAACCTATCATGGGGGGAAGGTATGCGTGGGTTGAGGAGCTGATAGCGCGTATAGCCCAGGCATCTAACCTAGGCTTTGTTCCGAAAGCAATGATAGCTCATGTTGATGTACCTAATGCGTTCGCTTACGGTAACAGGTTAACTGGGTATAAAGTAGCTGTTACTGAGGGCCTACTCCGCATAGCACCTCCAGAGGAGGTCGAGGCTGTCTTAGCGCATGAGATGGGCCACATAAAGCACAGGGATGTTGAGCTAATGATGGTCATCAGTATTCTTCCGGCACTCATATTCTGGCTCGGAAGAGTACTAATGTACTTCGGATGGTTTGGTGGCGGGGATAGGGAAAGTGAGGCATCGATCCTCCCCATCATCGGGGCTGTCCTCATGGGTGTGGCGTTCCTCTTTAACTTCGCCGTGCTCTACGTGAGCAGGTTACGGGAGTACTACGCGGACGCACACGCCGCCCTAACAGTGCCTGGCGGGGCTAGGAAGCTTCAGCGGGCATTAGCTAGGATACTTGTGGCGAGCGGTGAGCTGAAGGCATTCGCGCCCAGTAAGGTTGCGTCTGCGAGTAAGTTTAAGGCATTCCTAATAGCGGATCCTGAGGAAGGTATTGAGGTGCGTGGGTACGGCGTCATCGATATTGATGAGGTTGTCGAGTGGATTAAGTCTCAGCCGAGGTTAGTGCCTGCGGAGATATTCATGACTCACCCAGACCCGGCGAAGAGGCTGAGGTTCCTAGATACGCTCGCTTCGAGGGCTACATAAGCGTGGATAGTTTCGTGTACACCTTTTCCGGCACGAATGGAAGGACGTGCCGGGTTGTTTTCGGGGGAAGCACTTTACCTGCCTTAACTACCTTCATCACTTCATCCTTCGTTAAGCCGCGCCGCACCAGTACGTAATCAATCTCATCCTTCTCAAGATCTTTAAGGGCGTCATCGAGCAACCCGTACCACGTCATGGTCAGCTTACCCATACCAGCCAACTCATCAAGCACCTTAACGACCTTCTTCTGCCCCTCTAACCAGCCGCCGAGTTTGAAGTACTTGCCGTTCCTCCCCAGCATTATGAACGCGCATTCCCGCCCACCGACCCTACATTCACCCGACTTAACGCTCTTTATCGCATCTTCACCATCTACACCGATTTCTACGTTCACGCCAACCTCATTAACGAGTTCTAGGAATTCCCCTGCATCCCCTTTGAATCCAGGGTACCAGGTGTACACGCGGACCTCTGGGCTGAAGTAATTGATTATTATGGCCGGCACCTTCTTAGCCCCTAGCTTCCTGAGCACTGCCCACCGGTGATGTCCGTCAACTATTAGGTACTTGTTTGTTCCGGGAACGGGGGCTACTATTATAGGCATGTCGACGGCGCCAAGCTCGAGGATCATGTTTAGTAGCGTGTTGAGCCTCTCATGAATTATTTCCTCATGCGGTAGTAGGTCGTTAATGTTGAGAAGTGTAGGTGTTACCTTTCTTTTGGGTATGCTGTACTTAGGTATCTTAACGCGTACCTTAGCACTTTGTCCCAATAATGGTCACCTACATGGTTTTCACTCAGCTATGTAGCATGCATTCGCTTTAACTAATAATGTATTTTTAATGTGCTTAACGAAAAAATAATTCAATATCTATTACCTCCCTAAACCTTGTTTTCCAAGTATTCAATTATCCTTTGAACTACCTCCAGACCGGCCCGGCGCTGAGCCTCTTCCGTGGAAGCCCCTATGTGCGGGGTCAACACTACGTTATCTAACTTAGTTAGCGGATGATTGGGTGGGAGGGGTTCCTCCTCATACACATCCAGGCCTGCCCCGGCTATCCAGCCCTCCCTTAGCGCCTTAACGAGGGCGTCAGTGTCGACTACGCCTCCCCTCGAGGTGTTAATTAGTATAGCTGTCGGCTTCATTTTCTTAAGTCGTTCCTCGTTGATTAAGTGCTTAGTTGATTCGAGTAGAGGAACGTGTAGTGTAATTACATCGGCGTTCTCTACGACTTCATCGAGCGTTGAGAACTCCGCGTTTAATTCCCTCTCAACCTCCTCCGGCGCCCTAACGATGTCGTAGTACAGTACCTTCATGTTGAAGCCCTTCGAAGCTATCTTGGCAACCTCCCTCCCTATCCTACCGAAGCCTATCACGCCCAGGATCTTGCCACTAAGCTCCATTCCCAGACACTTCTTCTTCACCCACTTCCCATCACGCATGTTTCTGTCAGCGTAAGTTATCTTCCTAAGGACGGCTATCGCTAACCCTATGGCTAGTTCAGCGACGCTCCTAGTTGGTGCTGCGGGGGCGTTGATCACCTTAATTCCTCTCCTCTTCGCGGCCTCTAAGTCTATGTTATCTAGACCCACCCCCGCCCTAGCAATTACCTTGAGTTTCTTACCGGCCTCTATCACTTCAGCGGTAACCTTCGGTTTACTCCTAACGATGATTACGTCGAACTCGCCAATAATGCTCTTCAACTCCTCAGCGCTGGGGTACTCCCTTACAACCACCTCATAACCGGCGTTGCGGAGTAGCTTAATAGCGTCCTCATGAATGGGGGCCGCCACAAGTACCTTTACTTTCTCCGCCATTATTGACCACCTACAAAACTACTTACCTTTCCTTAGCTCGTCAAGCACTTCCTCCAGCGCTTTAAGCATTTCATCTATGTATTCGTCAGGCATGTAGCCCATATGCCCTATCCTGAAAGTCGTCTTTTTGAACTGTCCGTAGCCCTTAGCTAACTCGTAACCCTTTTCCCTCATCCTTTTGTAGACGTCTAAACCGCTGATTCCGGGCGGTGTCCTCACACATGTTATTGTGGGGCTCTCATACCCTTCCCTCGCGAATAATGTCATGCCTAGGGCCTTAACGCCTGACCTTATCTTCTTCGCTCTCCTTTCATAGATCTTTAGCCATTCATACTTGCCGCCGATCCTCTCAATTACGCGTAGGATCACGTTAAGCGCTATTATCTGGGGTATGGGGGGTGTGGATGGTGTTGACCACTGCTCCTCCTGGTACTTGATGTACTTGAGTACGTCGAAGTACCACCCTCTGTTCGGTATGTTCCGTGCTTTCTCCAGCGCATCCTCGCTGAACACCCCTATAGCTAGGCCTGGGGGGACGCCAAACGCCTTCTGACTACTACTAAAGACTACGTCGAGGCCCCACTCATCGAACTTTATATCCGCTGCCCCCATAGCGGAGACCGCGTCAACAAACACTAGCTTTTCATGCTCCTTCGCTATCTTAGCTAGTTCCTTAAGGGGGTTCAGAACGCCTGTGCTGGTCTCGTTATACGTTATGGTTACTGCCTCGACGTCCGGGTTCTTCTTGAGCGCCTCATCCAGTTCTTCAGGGAGGACGGGGTTCCCGGGTTCCACCTCCAGTACTACGGGGACCCTACCGTTCGATTCCACTACCTCCCTATACCGCTTCCCGAAGGATCCGATGATCGTAACGAGAACTTTCCCGCCGGGACTTACGAAGTTCCTTACGCTGGCCTCCATCACTCCAGTACCGCTACTTGGGAAGAGGAGTACGGTGCCTCTCCTAGCCTCTAGGAAAGCTTCTAGCCTCTTGACAGTGTCCCTATGCAGGTCACGGTACTCCTTTGATCTATGACTAAACATCTGGAAAGACATGGCCTCCAAGACTTCAGGGAAGCACGCGACGGGGCCCGCCGTGAATAGCTTCAGGGGCTTAGGCCACACCATCTTCAATACTTCCTTAACTACATCTTTACAACCTTTACTCAAGGAGCCCTCACCGAAACATAATTCACTGCTGTAATTATTAATTCTCTTTTTCTTAAACTTCATAAAGCATGCAACATATTTTAAATGCCTTCTAAGGGTGAGCAAGCACTTTATTCTGAATGATTACGTGAATTATTCGTTGCGTAGGGAATACGACGTTATTAACTCCTCACGGTAAGACTAGCTTGGTGTGCAACGTGAGCAACCCACCCACGCTGGGCCTTAAAGAATGCATTAAGGACTTACTTGGCGAGCGGGGATTCGCGTACATAGCTAAGGCCAAGGAACTTAGAGCCGCTGGTAAGGACGTCATTAGCTTCGGTGTTGGGCAACCAGACATACCTACGTTTGACCACATAGTTGAGGAGGGGATTAGGGCGCTGAGGGAGCGCTTCACAGGATACACTGAAACACAAGGCATAAGGGAGTTACGTGTCGCTATTGCTGAGTACCTCAATGAGAGGTACGGCAGTGATGTTCGAGAGGATGAGGTTTTAGTAACCATAGGTACTAAGGGGGCTGCGTTCCTTGCTCTAGCCGCGTACCTGAGGACCGGCGATGAAGTGATAGTCCCCGAACCAACCTACCCTGTATACTCAGAGGCCCCCAAGTTCATAGGGGCTAAGCCTGTCTACGTCCCACTTAGATGGGAGGGAGAGGACAGAGGCTTCAGCTTAGACATTGAGGAAATCGAGAAAGCCGTCTCCAGCAAAACAAAGGCCCTAGTAGTCAATAACCCACACAACCCCACAGGAGCCATATTCAAGCCGGCAGAGCTCGAGGCCTTAATGGAACTAGCTAGGAAACATAACTTGGTGATCTTCGTTGACGAGATCTATGATAACTTCGTTTACGAGAAAGGCATGTTTAAGTCATTCATGGAGTTCCCCGACTGGCGGGACTACGTAATTTACCTGAACGGGTTCTCAAAGACCTTCTCCATGACCGGGTGGAGGATCGGGTACTTAGTTGCTAGGAGTGACGTCATACGCAATTTAACGAAGTTAGCCGTCAACGTCTGGTCATGCCCACCATCCATAGCACAACGCGCTGCCATCGCTGCCCTGAAAGGGAGCTGGGAGCCCGTAAGGAACATGATCAACCTATTTAGAGAGCGCAGGGATATTATGGTCACCGAGTTAAGGAAGGTTCCCGGCTTCGAAGTCTGGAAGAGTGCGGGAGCTTTCTACGTGTTTCCACGGGTTAAGAAACTACTGGATAACATCGGCATGAATGTCGAGGAATTCGTGGATTACTTAATAGATACTAAGTACGTGGTCACATTGCCAGGCACCGCCTTCCCCGACACTACTGGCAAGGACTACGTGAGGTTTAGCTTCTGCATCTCCAAGGACAGGATAGTTGAGGGTGTGAGGAGGATAAAGGACGCTGTCGAGGACCTGCTGTCTTCGAAGTCCAAGCGTTAAGGTTTTGAGACGTGAACCTCACTTTAAGGAGTGAGGACATGAAGAAAGCCGTCGCTACTGACGCTGGGATGACGAGAGAATCCCCGCCGGATTAGCTTTGTGTTGTGAATTACATGACTTCTCTTACTAACCAGTTTTTAGGCGCGTCTGGAAAACCGTCTTTAGCGCCCATCAAGGTGGTGTGCTGAATGGCCAATAGGGTTCGGGCAGTAGCTTACTACTTAGGGTTAATTTTGGTGATTTTCGGTGCGGCCAATTACGCGCCGGCCGTCGTAGCCCTAGTAACCAGTGATGAGGCATTCGCGCTTTACCTCGCGGCCGGTACTTTAATGATGGTATTGGGTTACACTCTCCACCTGCTCGGGCGTGGGGCTTCGGGTAAGGAGCTTAGGTTCTGTGATGCTGCCGCAATAGCTACCTTGTCCTTCATAGTGCCGGCATTGGCTAATGCGTTGGTAATGTATGCCAGCAACTACGACTTCATGGATGCGTTGTTTGAGAGCGTTTCCGGCATCACTACCACAGGTCTTTCAATGTACAGTACGCCATCCCTTCCTCCCGTCTTCGTTTTCACTAGGGCGTGGCTACAGTGGTTGGGTGGGTTAGGGATAGTTATACTGACTCTATCATTGCTCGTGAGGCCAGGAACTGCTACATACTGGCTATTCTCCACTCACTTCAGGAGGGAGCCCTCCCTACCTAGCTCAAGCATCCTCTCCAAGCACATCATGCTATTCTACGTTGGGTTAACATCCTTGGCATTCTTGGCGTACGCCACGTCAGGTTTACCTCTTTTTGATGCGTTAATCTACTCCCTCACAACCACCTCGACGGGCGGGTTCTCCGGGTACACGGGTTTATCCGGCAACTCTGCCTTAGTCGCTACGGTCTTCATGTTCCTCAGTTCACAGAGCCTCATACTTTACTACAGGGTTTTGCGGGGTAAGAACCTCAAGCACTTGTTGAGAGGCACACAACTCGCTTCATTCACGCTAATGACTATCCTGGGCGGGGCTACGTTGCTTGGGGTGTGGCGTAGTGGCGTATCAACCGTGCTTTTCCACTTTATTTCCGCGTTAAGTACTACGGGATACTCCACCGTTAGCGTTGATTCGCTACCCGTCGCGGGGCAATTACTGCTTATCCTAGCCATGTTCATTGGTGCTTCGATGGGCTCTACCGGAGGTGGCGTTAAGCAGTTCAGGATTGTCGTGGCGTTCAAGGCTATCATCACCTCCATATTAAGACTCACTGAGCCGAAGGAAAGGATCCACATCGTTAAAGTTGCCGGCGAACGAATAGAGGATTCTGAGGTCTTAACGTACTTAACCGTAATATTGATGTATGTTGTCGTCATAGCGTTGTCTAGCTTAATCTTCACAGCATTTGGTTACGACCTCTTACCGTCACTCTTCTCCGTAACCTCCGCCCTAGGTACGGTAGGGCTTCAGCCAAGCATAATCACTCCTCAATTGCCAGCCATATTGAAGGTTGTTTTAATGATTAACATGGTTCTCGGAAGGTTGGAGGTGATTACAGTGGTTGCGGCTCTTGCCGGTTTAATTCGTCTTAGAGAAAGATAACTTTATTTAATTAGTAGTATGCACTCAAATAGTGTGACGTATTGAAGGCGGTAGTAGCTGGTGGAGGGGACGTGGGTAAGCTGTTGGCTGAGAGTCTCCAAGAAATTAAGGTTGAGGTGACGCTTATAGAGAGCGATGCTGAGCGCGCTCAATCACTAGCCGAGGAGTTGGATTGTGCTGTTCTCCACGGCGATGCGGCGACCTTGAGTGTGCTTAAGGACGCTGATTGCGCTAATGCTGACCTCTTCGTTGCCGCCACCGGAGATGATAGGAGTAATATCCTCTCGGCCCTACTCGCTAAGCAACTCGGTGCTAAGCGTGTTGTGGTGATACTGGAGGATCCCTCACTTGAGGATGTGGCTAGGGGGTTAGGCCTCGAGAACGTAGTTATCCCGGCGAGGCTAGCGGTCAAGGAAGTCATAGCTATTGCTAGAGGGACTCCCCGCCCTAGTGAGGTGCTGGGTGAGGGAGTCACCCTAGTGAAGATCCCCGTCAAGGGGTCTCTACCGGGTACCAGCGTGAGTAACCTTAAGCTACCTGAGGGCACCGTCTTATGCGCTGTTATTCGTGGGGGCAAAATCCTTCAGCCTTCGCGGGATCTGAGGTTAGAGGAGGGAGACGAGCTTCTTTTCCTGGTTAAGGAGGAAAAGCTCCCGAACCTGCGTAAGGCCCTCGGAGGAGAGGATTGAGCTCCATGGTCAGTGAGGTCGCCGTCGTTGGTCATAGGGCGAATTCTTGGAGAGTCGTTAGCTTCTACAGATTCATTAGGGTACCTATAGTTGAGATAGACGTATGTCCCGGCAGTAACGGGAAGTTACTGGTTAAGCATGGACCAAGTGAGGTTAAGCGTGCTTCACTTGTTGGGAAAATGTTCTCTTACATAGATTACAAGTTGTTTTACAGGGATCCCCTAATTAAGGCATCAACTCTTGAGAATCATCTTAAGTCTCTAAGGGAATTCTCCGGAGTTCTGTTCGATATAAAGCGCGGCGTCAACCTTCAAGCCCTAGCAGACATCATAGATAGGATGCCCTATGAATACAACATAGAGTACGCATACGTATCAACGCCATACCATCCAATGATTAAAGAACTAAAGGAATTAACGAGTCGGGCAGTAGTTGCCGCAACCCTCCATGACTTACCAGTCGATCCCGTCTCAATGGTTCTTGCAGCTGATGCAGACGCCGTATCAGCAAACTACACTCTCTTGAGTGAGGGACTCATCAACCTGTTCCACATGTCGGGAATCAAAGTCCTTGCATGGACCATTAACGACTGCAGGTTAGCGCTCTCACTAGTGGATATGGGTGTTGATGCCATAATAACGGATAGGCCGGATATGATCATGAAGTGCTTAAGGAAGCACGGCATACGTGTTAGGGGCTTCGTATGATTTAATCATCAATTGAAAATTACTGACGTGCCTAGGGTAAGTGACGATTACTTTCACAGAACTCCCACCATGTACAGCCATACCGGATTAGCTTAAGTATACCCCTCACCAAATCACCTCCAGGTGATAGCGACGAGAATCGTCACGTTCAAACTCCCTGAGAACTTACTGGAGGAGCTTGACCGGTACGCGCTAGTACATGGAATGAGCAGATCCGACGTAATAAGACTCGCAATACAGAAGCTAATCAGGGAAACCGCCCGCCCCATGCCTAGGTATAAAGTAAAGCGAATAATACTCACATAAAACAATTCAACCAGTGAAAATTAAGGGGAACCTTACTCTTAAGGTATATAAGGCGATAATAGCTCTACACAGAGTTCATCACCCAACAAATTACCTTCATCATCAAACTTACACACAACGTAATCAACGTTACCATATAAGTTACTCTTAACCAGTTCCCTCAACCTGCATTGCCTCGCACTAAGCCTAGCACGGGAACCGCACTTAACCTCTGTATAATAGCAATTACCGCTTGGGACACAAAAGTAGAAGTCGTAACCCCACCTATCTTCCCTTTTTATTTCGTATCCCTCTAATTTAGTACGCATCCTACGTACTCCTCGCAACCCACTAGACCCCGTATATATTTAAGACACGGGTTGTATGGAATAATAAGTCACCATTTTAATAAAATAACTTATGTTGTTTAATAATATAAGCTTGACGTCTAAATCTTCCTCTTTCAGGAGACATTCAATAACATTTGATGATGGGGCTAGAGGGCAAACACCAACGAATTGATATATAATGTTAAGGAACCAAGTATATTAGCTTATTCGATGGGGCCGCGGGGATTTGAACCTTGAATCACAAGGCTCCAGAGATATGCCAGAACCCATTTGGCTGGCGTATATCTGATATGCCAAGTAAGCACAGTAAATAATCAATCGATATCATCAAAACGGCTATTAGCTAAAGCACGATATGCCATGGTACAACATTTATGTGAACTTGCAATTAAGACCATGTACATGTCTGCAACGTTCTTAAAAGACTTAAAGACTTGTATCTCATAGCCGTTAGGTACCCCAAGTAAGGGTACTATACACGTCCTAAGTACTCCTGTTTGGGGTATATGTTACTCCGGGTAGGGGTACTTGCCCAAGCGTGGATACAAGCATCTCAGTATTCGCGAGGATGTGTTTAAGAGACTTGAGGAAATTAGAGATAAGTATGGTTTTGGGAGTCTAGGCGATGCTATAGCATATCTGCTCCGTGCCGAGGAAGAACATAAGGATCTATGTAAACAGCTAAGCACGCTAACCGAGCTACTCGACAAGATCACAGAGCTTCTCGCTTCTAGGCCTCTAGGAGAAGATGTTGGTAAGAGGATAGAGGAATTGCATAGTGAAGTGTCGAGCCTTAGTGTAAGGCTAGACATGCTTTCTCGAGGAGTGAAAGAACTAGAGACGAGAATGAAGAGCTATGGAAGAAAACGCTCTTAACACCATCCTAGAGGGGCTTAACCCTTGGTGATATGACACTTACTGATATGTAGAAGCCTCTACAGGGTATTGTATTTCGTTGTCAAAAGAGCATTAAGAATAAGGGTATTGGTATGTAGGTTACTCCATTACGCGCTTTCAACGTGTCCTTCGTTAGCACTATTTTACCTTCTTCCGGAGCTACGTGGGATGGTATTCTACGGTACTTTGACTCTATGATGAACCTGTATTGAGTATCTCCTTTCATAATGCATAGGATGAAATCTGCTTCTTGTGTTTCTCCTCTCGTTGGTCGATGCATCAAAACTTTCTCGTATTCGACGCTAGGTACGTGCTCGAAAAGTTGCTGGGCTAGGAGAAGGTGTGCCGCAACAACGCTCTCAACTAAGTGTCCTTTGAAGCTTAGGTCATTAATCATTTTCTTTGAGTATTCGAAGGGGTCGGGAATGTTGTTGAGATATGAGTACAATGCATGGTATATGAATGGGTCTAGGATATAGTTCTTGGGCTGACCTTGGTAATTGGGCTTGCAGCTGCCACTCTTTCCTTCCTCTGGGTAGGCGAAGAAGAATGTCCATGTTGTACGGAGGTAGTCCAGGTAGTTTCTTAAGCCGAAACGACCCTTAGGTCTAGCTTCCTCGTCGCGCCCAATAACCTCGGGCTTATGTAAGTCTAAGGGTCCTGCGAGCCTCTTAGACTCTAAGAGGTAAGCTAGTACTCTTTTCAGGTTTTCTGAGTCTAGGCCAGCTTTCTCAGAGTCTTTGATCAGTAGCTCTGCTACATCGCTGTAGAACTCCTTGCTTATGTAGTTATTTTTATAATACTCGTCTATTGCCTTGGGATAGCCGCCATGGATTAAGTAGTCTTCGAAAACTATTTGGAGAAACTGAAAATACTCATCATACATTCTTTGGAGAGACTCCGGAATTCTTCCTTGTACGAGTTCTTGCAACATCCTGAATCTTACTCCAGGGGGTTCTAAGCCTGCGTATTGATAGAAACTCGTTTATCTCTGGTCTAAGTGCCTCGACGATCTCTGAGAATCTTAGTGGTACATAGACGAGGTTTCCACCTAGGTTGAAGAGCTGTGCTAACTTGCCCTGTCGCCCTCTTAGTTTGCTAGCAGCCTCGGCAAGGTCCATGGAATGGCTACCAGCAGCAATAATCTTCATACGCCCGTTCTCAATTAGACCCATGTCGTAGAGGTTCTTCAGTGCTTGAGCCCATCCAGGATACATGGATGCCTCATCGAGAAAAACATACTTGTCGCCGTTACTCCATGTAGATATCGCTTCAAGAAGCTCAATCAGCTTTATATCTGTTAGACCCTCGTAGTCTAGAGAAATATAAAATATTGCTAGAAGGTCAACATTCTTCTCCTTGATAAGGTACTTTATCAGAAGCTTAATTAGTGTAGTCTTGCCGACACGTCTAGGCCCTCGTATAGTGATTATACCGTATGCACCAGGTGTAGCTATGTATCTTCTCAAATGATAGTAAAGCCTAGGTTCACGCTTAAGTATTGAGCTGTAGAAGTTTTGAAGTAATGGGTCACGTCTGTACCAATACTTATCCTTCCACCATGGATTATATGGTTCTAAAAGCCTCCTTAATTCCCTGATGTTCAACTCTTGCTACACCTCTTTGAAAGGAGTGCCAAATCCTTTTCTATACGGCCTACTTCTCGTGCCAATTGCTCATATTTTCTCTCAAGCTCTTTGATACGAGAGACAAGGTCTCCGTACTCAGTCTCTCCAAGATATTCGAGGACGATACTCTTGACTAGAGCTGGAACAGATAGGCCCTGTTGCTCAGCTATCTTCTTTAGCTTCTCATACTGCTCCTCACCAAGATAGAACTTAACCTGCTTGAGCTTACTCATAACACTACCCAGTACTCTTATAGTACCTTAAAAGTACTAAAATCCGACGCCTCAGTACTATAATAGTACTTTTATAGTACCTATAATCCCGTTTTGCTGGTACCTTAATAGTACTATTAAATACACAGACTACGCTTCTTAGCATTCAGCATATTTTACTCTTCCTCTTCCTCGAGTTCTTTCAATAGTTCTCTAAGTCTCTCTATAATTTCCTCATCAACACCTTCTAAAACTAGTTCATACACCTCCTTTTTCCCTACTTTCCTCTTTAGCCATGTAGGTCTCCTAAGACTTCATTTCGGTTTCAGGACTGTAAACTATGTTGACGGATTAAATATCAGGCATGATAATACGAGCTCTACCTCTAGTCTAGGCTGTAGCGTGGTTGTGTAGCTATCCAAGAGTGTCTGCTGCTCTATGGTGGTAGGTCTCTTCGTTTTCTTCGTCTATGTGTTCTCCCGGATAGACTATGTATTTCCTTATCTTCTCCAAGAGCTTTGGATCTCCTTGCTCTAGTATCGCTTCTTCGCTATGTAGCTTCTTCAAGACTATGTATGGGTTCTCAGGATCTGGGTAGAGCTCTAGGATCAATGGTTCACCATAGGTAAACCAGTTCAGATCCTTTAGCAGGTAGTGTAGTCTTCTAGCATTAGCGTAGGATCTATAGCAACTCTTAATAACCTCCTCCGCACTATGATCAGTATGCTCAGCCATAAACCCTTCTCTAAGACCTATCGACCTCAGATGCTCTGAGAGCTTCTCTGATCTGAAGTAGTGTAGGAACCCTGTCTTTTCCTCTCTATAGATGAAGTAGTCCTTTATCCACAGTAGCCAGGTACCAGTCTTCCTAACACCGATTATTGTATGTGCTATGAAGTCTACAGCTTTCCAGTAATCCTCCTTAGCGAGCTTGGAAGCTATAGTCAGAGCCTTCTCAATACTCCTAGGCATTCCTGAGCCACGACCCATATTAATGTTCTCATCAACTTTTCTATCTGAATTCCTAGCTATCAATGCTCTAGCTCCCTTCACTCCGTTGTTTATCGCTCTCCTAACATCGATGATTGACTTCGCTACTCCTAGATCTAGCTTAGAATTGAACATATATCTATCACCGATCTTAATCAGCAGGCCTTTCCTTAGTAACCTCGATAACAGGTCGCCTACAGTGCCATTACTGATTCTACGACCTACAATAGCTTCGTAGAGAACCTTTAACTCACTGAAAGTTAGTGCTAATCCGTGTTCTCTCAAGATCTTTAGCAGTGTACTGTACTCCATACTTCTCATACACCTTATCTACACTTACTCAGATTCTTTAACGCCTTAGCAAGATCTTCACTATCCACTACGAAGATCGGTATAGTCGTAGAAGCCACACAACTACCTTTATGGACATCGACGATGATAGCTTGAGGATACCTGTACCTTAACCACAGCATCATAGCTCTGTACACGGATGTACGCAGTCCCACTAGAGCCACGCCTAATAGTGGCAGGCCTAACATGGATTACAGAGCTGTTCTCACCATATACTCTTACTCTATGTACATACCTTACACGCATAGGGGTCCCACTTATACAGGCTGAGGGTTTAAAAACCGTTGACAATAATATTTGATAATCAATTGTGATTACTGTGGATCTTGATATAGATTGATTCAAATAAGAGAGTAGTTGGTAAAAGGAACTCAGGAGGAGGCTATGTAATACAAGCCTTGTAATAAATGGAATACGCTCTGTAGAGCTCATTGATTTAGGCTTCCTTAAGTGCTTTGAAACACTCTTGAAATGCGATTAATGATGAATGCAAACGACGTCTCCATAGAATATCTATCGACCTTCTTTTACAAGGAAAGCTTATTACATATGAACTTTTGGAACAATCCAAAGGAATGTGCCTAGCTACAATACTTTAAGTAACTTAGCTACGAGTAAAATTAGAGTAGCTAAACCTATTGACCAAGAACATTTTTCCAATATATCTCAGACCCTTCGAGCTCTTCTTAGTACCTAACATCTCGAAGTACGCACCACTTGAACTTAGTACAGAGATTATTGGAGCTAAGATATAGGGCTTAGTCAACGTCTCTAAACCTAAAACAATCACCGCCGTAATAACGAATATTGTAGCTGCAGTGATGAATCCACTAAAAACAACTTAATTAACGTTTCATTACGCATATCCGTGGCACCCTCAGTCCGTATTATTAATACATTGTGAGATATTTTAAGTAGTTCTTAAGGAGTGGATATGTCTAATAATTATCTGCAGTCGCATCTCCTCTCCCATTTATTGTAGCAGTAGCCAGCGAGTATACGGTCAGTTACAAAAGCTCCTATATGTGTGCGTTGCAACTAGAAGCTCATTAAGATATTGATAAATGTAGCTACAAAAGCGTCTTTAGACCCTTGCATTGTTACATTAAGATGTGAGCTATTTGTTTTATACAGTATCATCAATTTCAAGTTGCTGAGACTTGTAGACACTACTAAACATTTACGAAGATAAATATAAGCGTTAAACTAAATTGTGAGATGAGGAAGCGTGCTCAAACCTTTATTTTTGATTAATTTTTGTGATTATCGATAACGGTATTGTACATAGTGTTAGTATCATAGCTATCATAAATGTGTTTACGTAGCCTATAAGATCTAGAAGAATTCCCCAGAGAAGATTGCCTATAAGTGTTGAGGTTAGATACATGAATCTAAAGAACGATAGTACCTCAGTAAATCGCTGCTGCTCAATCGACGAAATGATGCCATAGACTAATATGTCTATACCTGCATAACAGAATCCTGTTATAGCGTAGAATAGTACTATCCCTAATACATTTAATTTAAGCAACGCTAAGTATCTAATTACCAGTAATGCCAACATCATTGCTAGGTACTGAGGCATCATATTACCTGATTTAATTCTGGCTACCATCGATACAGTAAG
>JALSOX010000010.1 GCA_026986255.1 Desulfurococcales archaeon | reverse complement strand
TATGGACTATTTGCTGGGTGAAAGGTTTTTAAGCTGGGTTTGGCTACGGGAGTTGCTAAAAATACCCGCCTCGATGACGGTAGAGTAGCCATCAGAGGCGGGAGGTTATACCTAGTCACCTATAAGACGGGCCCTGCGGTACCTGCCGATGTGATCCCAATGAAGCACTGAACCAAGGAGGGGGTGGTTGAGGGAGAAGCTCATGCTCAAACTACTCACAAGTAATCTAAGTGCCAGAAAATGCTTAAACTAATGGGCACGGGCAACCACTAGATAGACACGGACATACAACATTAACCTACTTAGTAGCGCTAAGAGCGGAAGAACGTTAAAGAACCTACAAAGATAAACCTACAAACCCTACAAAGAAGTTGCTAAGGAACGCATTTTAACCCACCTAAAGGGCTAAGAATATAAGTATTTTATAGTGCAATAACCATTAAGAAGTCACTGGGGTTAGTATTGTGTCATTTGAGGTCATGATCGCTTCGCTGAGGCTCAAACATCCCGTGATGAACGCTAGCGGTATACTAGGGAATACCCCAGGAGGAGTTGTTAGGTTGGTTAAGCTAGGGTTCTCGGCAATAGTTACTAAGACAATTACTCCTGAGCCCAAGGAGGGGTTTAAGCTGCCAACGATAGTTAGGCTACCTACTGGAGGCTTAATCAATGCGGTGGGGCTCGCTAACCCAGGTAAGAGCGGGATTAAAAAGCTTGTTGCTACTGCTAAGGAGCTGGGCGTGCCCATAGTAGTGAGTATTGCTGGGAGGTCTGAGGCAGAGTTCGCTGATGTAGCTGGTGAGGCACAGAGCGCAGGTGCTGACGCGCTGGAGCTGAATCTCAGCTGCCCGCATACCGAGGGCTACGGAATAGAGCTAGGTGCTGATCCTAGGAAGGTTAGGGACGTGGTCGAGACAGTAGCATCCACTACATCACTACCAGTACTTGCTAAATTAGGCCTCAGCGATAAGGTAGTTGAGTCAGCTGGTAAGGCCCTAGAGGCAGGCGCTGGGGGGCTCGTACTGATAAATACCGTCAAGGCTATGTACATAGACGTATATGCACTGAGGCCTGTACTCACGGCTGTATACGGCGGCCTCTCAGGTCCACCAATACACCCAATAGCGGTTAGGATAATATATGACGTGTACAAGGAGTATGGCGCAGACATCGTAGGTGTTGGAGGGGTATTCGACTGGATGACGGCTGCGGAATTCATAGTAGCGGGTGCTAAGGCTATTCAAGTAGGCACAGCATTGGTCAGCAATGACAAAGTAGTTGAGGAAATACTAGATGGTCTGAGGAAGTGGCTACAGCACCACAGCGCAAAAAGTATTAGTGAGTTAGTTGGAGCAGCGCATAAGAGATGATAATGAATGCTAATCTCTTCATGGTGTCAGCGTATTAATATTAACCTTGAAGCTGTATAGTAATCGTGCCAAACCTCAGGATGCTGTATTGTCTTGACGAAATATCTGAGTCTAAAGTTACAGTATGCCTAGGGAAATCAAATGTCCTTAGGTACGCTACTAACTTAAGGCTCAGCTGTTATTACACGACCATGCCATACCTGAGGGGTAAGCAGTAGTTTCGCGGGTTAAGGTTTTTTTATTAGGTTTGCGGGTTTATTGGTTGTTGGGAAGTACCGTTTCTTCCTAGGGGGCTGTATAGGTTTTGATGTTTTGAGGAAGGGTTTATGTGGGTTGGTGGGTGAGGTTATTGTTGGGTAGAGCCCTGCGGGGTGGTAGGGGCCGCGCTCCAAGCCCCGTAGGGTTGAGCGCCGTGGATGGGGGCCCGATGGCGTTGGGCTTGGCCGGGTCCCACGAGGTGCGGGTAAAGCACTTAGGGCACGTGCTAAGCGTTGAGGGGAGCGTAATGAAGCCGCACCCCGGTTCTCCCCATCCGGAAAAGCTCGGGCAATACCTTAGGGAGAGGTTGAGGGAGTTGATGAGGCCTTAACAACGTACTGCTCACTGAACTTAGTGAAGTCCCATCTGCCGCCACCACGTTTAATCACGTCAAGCACCGCGCTAACCTTCACAGCACGCATCGACGCAACCGCGTCAACACCCTCAACGAAGAGTGGGGTTGGGTGCGCGCCCGCCGTAGGCCCGACGAGGACTAGGGTGGAGTCCCTCTTCCTTAGAGACAGTATGTGGTCTAAAGTATCGTTAACGAGCGTCGCGCCAGTGACTACTAAGGTATCAGCTTCCGGAGCTAACCTAGGGAGGGCTGAGTCGCTTAACGCGCCGCGGCATCTCATCGCGGCACACCTCTCAACAACATATACTTCCTCGGCACCGCGTTCCTTCAGCGCCCTCACTAAGGGCCCCATATGCCCGACGATGAGAACCTTACCGGAGGCTACGTGAGGCACCGCGGAAATTATGTCGACGCCGACCTCAATTTGAAGCCCCCGACGCTGACCAGCACCCCAGAGCAGGTAGGAGGACACGGCATTGACCGCGGCCACACCCACGCTCTTCTCCAGGGGGTTTAGGGAGGAAACAAGCGATAGCGCCTCGGAAACGCCACTAACGCGCCTTACTGGCGCAACCCTCACGCCGGCTAGGTCCTCGAGCGGCGTTAGCGCCACCCCCAAATACTCCTCTCCACAGCACTCGATTAGGGAGTAGGAGTACATCACACCAACACCGTACTCAATAACCTTTAAGGGCGCGCCCACGCGCTCAGCCTGCTTAAGCACCCACGCAGCCACCCTATCAATGAGCATGCCGCGTAACCCCCGAGGTAAGTATGAGGAAACCCTAGTAAATGATGCGTTACACCCAACCCACTAAGCTAGGCACGCGTGAGTATTGCTGAGTAATTCATGCGCTTTCCTACCACGCCACTCAAACTCCCCCTTAAGTATGCGGGACATGAGCATGAATATCAAGGCAACACCAACGTATGGCGCGGCAAGCGCGTACGTGAGGGGGTAACCGTTGAGTTTAGACCCAGCCATGTGCGTTAAGACGCACACCGCGTACGCTACGTAACCAGCCGCTATGAGGAAGGGATTCATGCTGACCAGGGATGCGGGCCCCAGCGCGGGAGTTAGGTAAGGCAGGAGGAATAATGCGGCATACATTAAGGAGCGTCCACGCTCACACACTATCCTTCTCCAGAATATCCTGGCAAGGACGTTAGCAGTGTCGCCTAGCTTAGGGTGCCAGAGGGAAGCCACCTTATCGAAGCCGGCAAGCACTGTGAAGCCCATACCTCCACGCTTAGCGGTTACGGCGAATGCCTTATCCTCAACGATCTCATGCTTAACGGACTCGTGAGTGCCTAATGCCTCGTAAACATCCCTACGCACCGCCCAACAACACCCGAAGAACCAGGCAATCCTTGAGTTAGGGTCAAACACCTTATCGAAGCCTAGAAACGCGTGGGAGAGCGTTGTCAGGAGAACCTCAGCTGCGCGGCAGGCACGCGTGCTGCACACGAATCGTGGGGCATACGATGCTAGCCCCGTAACCCATGCCTCACCCACTAATGCATGCAGCGCGTCCTCCTTAGTGAACCACGTGTCGGAGTCTAGAAAGACGATGACTTCGGACTCGTCCTTCACCCTATGGTAACCTTGGAGGCACGCGTAGGGCTTAGGGACCCACCCGGTCGGGACGTTACCAACGCTTAATACGCTCACCCTTACCCCCTGACTAGCCAGTTCCGAGGCAAGCGCACGCACAATCTTGACTGATCCGTCGGTGCTTCCATCGTCAACAACGACTACTTCAGCGGGTTTAACGCTCTGCGCAGCTATGGATTTAATAGTGATTACTATGGTGTCGGCGCAGTTACGGCAAGGTATGATGACGGAGAACTTAGGTGTGCGAGTGATGTCCGGGTCGGGCTTCCTAAGTGCTGAGAGGCTCTTCCGGAGCCCGTAGAGTCCATACCCCCAGAGGGCAGTAGCTGAGGCCAGGATGAGGGTAGTTAAGACCTCACTAATGAGTAGGAGCGTGCTTGCCGGCATCGCGGGGGCCGTGGAGATAGGTGGGGTGTGGGGTTAAAATGGTATTGACTTACGCTTCAATGTACTCTAGGTTGAGCTCCGTGTTGGGGTCGAAGTACTTGATGGTGTTGGGGTCTATGTTGACGTAGACCTTAGACCCTATGCGTAACTTCATCGCCTCCTTGGTCGGCATAACGACCTTAATGACGAACTCACCCACAGTGACCGTGACTACAGCATCCCTCCCTAGGGGCTCGACCTCGAATAACTCACCTAAGGGTGAGAACTTACCTTCCATAGGGTGTTCTGAAACCACGGCGTTCTCGGGTCTGAACGCCATCAATATTGTCTTCAGGCCTAGCTTCCTTATCTTCTCAGCCATCGCCGCTGGCGGCGTCAGGCGTGAGCCCGTGGTCTCTATGGTGCCGTCCTCGAGCACGGATCCCTTAACGATGTTCATCGGCGGGTTACCTATGAATGTCGCCACGAACACGTTCCTGGGGTTCTCATATATTTGCTCCGGCGTGCCCTCCTGCTGAACAACTCCCTTATTTATGACCACGATCTTATCAGCTATTGCTAGTGCCTCGGACTGGTCGTGAGTAACGTACACGCTCGTGATTCCCAGGTCTTGCTGCATCCTCTTCAGCTCAGCCCTAATGTAGACCCTGAGCAGGGCATCCAAGTTGCTTAGCGGCTCGTCAAGGAGTAGGACGCTCGGCTCCTTAACCAAGGCCCTAGCTAATGCAACCCTCTGTTGCTGCCCGCCCGATAACTGGTGCGGGTACCTGTCGAGTAAGTTCTCGATGCGGAGGAACTTAGCCACCTCATGAACCTTAGAATCTATCTTCGACTTAGGTTCCTTCCTTAGGCGGAGCGGGAAGGCTATGTTATCGTAAACCTTCATGTGCGGGTAGAGCGCGTAGTTCTGGAACACTAAACCAACGTTCCTCTCGGCAGGCGTTAGGTCCGTCACGTCCTTCTCATCGAAGTACACCCTGCCGGAGGTGGGTTTATAGATTCCCGCTATGAGGTAGAGGGTAGTGGTCTTCCCTCCCCCCGAAGGCCCTAGGAGGACGTAGAGCTTACCGTCCTCTATCTCCAGGCTGACATTGTTTATCGCCACCACCTTCCCGAACCTCTTCGTTACCTTCTCAAGCCTTACGCTTACCACCCACCCTCACCCCTTTATACCGCTTAAGCTTGTCTGGAGCATGTACCTACGTACGAAAGTGAAGAACGCTAACGTGGGGATCAAGTAGAAGGTTCCTGCCGCAGCCACTATCGGGAGATGAACCACCTCCAAGCTCCCGCCAGCCAAAAGACCCGCTATGTACGTCGCCAGAGTCTTCTCGGTGGCGGGGAGGAACACCATCACGTAGATAAGCGCTCCCCACCCAGCCATGAACGAGAATATCGCTATCGCCGCGATTCCAGGCTTAACCAGCGGTAATATTATGTCTTTCCACACCTTAATTCTAGAGGCACCGTCTATTAGTGCCGACCATTCCACCTCCCAAGGAACCTTATCGAAGAAACCTTTCATGATCCAAACATCCATGGGGACCTCAAGCGCGGCCCTAGCCACAATTACATAGAGGAATGCATAAAACGTCCAAAGATTCTGAGGCAGTGGTTGCTTCGAAAATATGTAAAGAGCATAAACAGCTATTATAAGAGAGACCCCTGGGAATGCATGTAGTAGTATAAGTAATTGAATCAAGAACTTCCTACCCTTAAACCTCATCCTGGAGCACGCATAGCCTGCTAATGTAGCTAAGACCGTGACAACTATCATGACCCCGAAAGCAACTATGAACGTGTTAAGAATATAATGAAGTATGTTCCAAAAACTAAGTACGCTAGCAGCAGTAACGGTTAGTTTGCCCTCAAAAAACAATACCCAGTTTTGCAGTGTGAAGATTAATTGACCCATAATACCTCCGGTAATCATCTGGTTAGTGAAGCTCGATGCTATTAAGACGAAATACGATATTAATATTGGTGACGATGCCAAAAGCACGGCTACCCCTAAAACTACATTCATGCGGCGCCTATTGATTGTTTCAACATCGGTTGTTTCAGGCATCATATATCACCCTTAGGTTCCAAGATCATTTCCTTATATCTTAGAACCTTGAGTGCAACAATACCTAAAACTATCCCAATGGCGGAGAGGAACGTTGAGGCAGCAGCAGCTAAACCCTGATCCTTCGTGGTTGTAAACGCTGTTCTGAATACGTAAAGTGCCCATGGCTGACCCCATGTGCTGTCGACAACTCTCCAAGCAACTAACAGGTATGTTTGCGCGAATGACGTCAATAGGGAGAATAGTTGCCATACTGTTATGAATGTGAAGTGCCACCTAGTTAAGGGTAACAGTATATGCCTTATTATTCTGAAGGTTGAGGCACCATCAACCCTAGCAGCAACTATTAGTTCCTTAGGTATGCTTTTGAAGGCGGCGTAGAATATTATCATGCCGTAGCTAACCCCAACTAAACCGTTTATGAATATTATTATGAACCACGCCCCCCAAGGAAGGTAGCGAGGATCTAAACCCCATGCTATCGGGTGACTTATGAGGTGTAACCTCATCAGTATAGTATTAAGTAACCCTATTCCGGAACTGTGGAAGAAGTAATACCAGAGTAGGGCGTAAACAGCTATTGGCGTCATACGCGGAAGTAGCCAAAGGCCTTGGTAAGGTACTGAAAGTCGCTCGTCCATGAAGTATGTTGCTAAGGCTAGGAGGAGCCCGCCAAGCACGTTAATTGCTAACGTAACGCTAGTGAAAACCACTGTGGTTATTATGACTGCCCTCATGTCCGGGTCGTACATCATTATATGAATTAATCTGTAATAATTCGCTAATCCTATGAATTGTGTTAAGTACCTATTTACATTCCAGTCAGTCATGGGTGTAAAGCTGATATAGATTGACAGGAATAACGGGATGACGTAAAAAAGTATAACAACGAAGAGCATGGGTCCCAAGAAAAAAAGTAATATTAGTTTTTTCTTGAGGTTCATGGACTATCCCCCTTATGGGAATGACCAGTTTGTCGGTATACTACCAACTATCTCGACGTTGGCTGAGAGTTGTGGGTCTGCCTTGATCTTCTGTATCATATAATTTACTGCCTGCTTTGGTGTCATTTCGCCCATTAACACCTTGTTAATCGCGTCGGCGAAGAACCCTGCTAGCTTCGGGTAGAGTGGGTGGCTTGGCGCTAGGTGCGTGTATTCTAACATGTAGCTGACGTTAGCTAGGAATTCAATGTTTATCTTCTTAGCGGTCTTCTGTACGATAGGTGCTATGGCCTTCATAACCGTGGGACATAGGTTAAGCTTCATGTGGATCAGGTTATTGATCCAAGTCTCATTCTTTAGTAAGGCAGCAGCCGCTCTCCTAACTGGTAGGTGGCCTGAGATAGCGCTGTGAACCGCATTTATCACTGGCTTGCTGGCATCCACCACCATCAGGAACGCTAACTCGTGATACACGTCCTTGAGCTGGTTGTAGTTCGGGTTGTCCTTGCCGGCGTTCTTAGCGATCATCCACATGAATGGCTGGCTTAGCGTTACCGGCTTGTCGCCGGGGTCGCCGGCCGGGAACAGCATGTAGTAGAACTTCTTAACCTCCTCCTCAGCTGTTAATGGCCTTAGCTTCTTGGTTGTTGGGTCGTAGTAGTATGCCTTGGTCTGCCACTCCGTCCAGTGCCAGGTGCCGCCGATGAAGAACAGCGTGCACCCTGTCGGTGAGCCCTTACAATTATTCACCACGGTTGGGTGTATCTGCTGTGCCCAGCTCCACGACATCATGTCCTTAGGCAGTAGCTTATGCTGTGCGAACACGTACTCAGTCATAAACCACTTGTACACGGCGGGGACATCGAATACTAGTTTACCTGTCTTTGGATCGTAGAGCTTACCTCCGTAGGCGAAGATGAATTGCATGAGATCCGGATGCGCGCTACCTCTCCTGTGAATTAGTCCCCACTTAGCACAGCCCTTGCTGACCGCCTCCTCAGCCTTCTTGAACATGTCATGCCACGTAAACTTACCCTCCTTAACTAGCTGGGCCAGGTTACTTATGTCCCAACCCATACATGCGGCAACGTCCTTCCTAACGTATATCGGCCTAGCCTCAGTGTCCTGAGGCACTGCATAGTACTGACCCTTATACTTAGCAGCATTCATGATTGCCGGGTAGAAGTCCTTGAAGACGCTGTCCCAGTACTTCTCAACATAATTATTTATGTTAAGTATGTAGCCTTGGCTTGCTAGGTTAGCGATGTAGATATAGCTATTCACGAAGAAGTCGCCGTTAGTGCCCTGAGGTACTGCAGAGATGAACTCGTCGTAGAGCTTCTTGAAGCTGCTCTCCCAGAACTTGTTCATGACGATCTTCACGTTTATGCCGTTCTTTTTCCAGATCTGATTGATGTCGTAGGCTGCCTGGTATAGGCCGTACATCCTCATTACGCTGTTGGGATCTCCCGTAGCCCATACCGTGAACTTAACGGTGTGTATGCCTTTCGACTCTAGGTATTTGCCGATCGCTATGACGTCCTTCTCGAAGTTGCCTGTCAGGACCGGCTTAGCTGGGGCTGCTGACGATGTTGGCGAGGGTGACGATGTTGAAGTTGTCGATGGGGATGAGGTGGTTGGTGGTGTGGTTGTTATGGTTGCCGGTGCTGGTTTTTGAGTCATGTAGTATGCTGCTACACCTATTATGATTGCTATGATTATTATTGCGGCCGCGATGGCCAGACCTTTACCTGCCATCTACCCTTCACCCCCATACAGGATGGGATTGACTTACCTACACCTTAACCCACGCAGGTTCGGGCGGCCCTTGCAGGGCCACACATCCCAAGCCCCGTCGCCGCCCCAGCGGGTGGGGCGGAGAGGCTTTTTATTCAGCAAGTTTTCACCATATGCTTACTTCAATTAACAGACTGGGGACAACCCATAAAAGGTTTACTCATGGTGTAGGCGCCCCTGAAATCATATAGTGTGGAGTTTTTTCCTTATTACCTAAACACGATTTCTTAACGGGTGTTTACGAGCGTCTCTAGCTTGGTTTTAGTCACCTAGGTTAGCGGTAACTTAGTTGAGCTCAAACATGTTTTTAATGGCACGTGCTTCACATATAGCTTGGGGACGTTCTTGCCTGAGATCCGCGAAAAGAACCTTAAAACTGTGAAGGTAACCTCAACCCTTGAGGAGGGTTTTAAGGTCATTACGAAGGCCCGCAAACACGTGATAGTTCAGGACTTACCTGAATTTGCCGGAGGTAAGGATGCCGGCCCCCTACCGCCGGAGCTCCTCCTAGCCTCACTGGCCGGGTGTATAGGCATAGTTGCGCGCTACCATAGCGGGAAGTTCGGTGTAGAGATAAAAGGCATGGAGATAGAGGTTGAGGGTGATTACGACCCCAGGGGATTCGCTGGTCAGGACGTCAAGCCGGGCTTCCAGGAAATCAGAGTGAGGGTAGTGGTCGACGCGCCCGGCGCTAGCGAGGAGGGCCTGAAGAAACTAATGAAGTTCGTTGAGAAGCACTGCCCAATAGAGGATACGTTGGTGGACACAACTAAGGTAGTTGTTAAGGTCGAGAAGAAGACATGACGTGTTCCCCAACCCCCTGAGCTTGTTTTTGCTGTAACGTGTTCCTGCGCACCTCTGTTCATCCACAACTTTTAGGGTGGCGGGCTTCGTGCTTTAATAGGTAATTAAGGTTTTACTGTTAAACTTTTAAAGCAGATAAACAAGTATGTCATTAAAGGATGGGCTCGGATGGTGTAGAGTTCGTGGTTTCCGACGGCGTGGAAGCCGTGGAGGATCTGAGCAAGGTCTCCACCCTGTTGAAGTTACTGTCAAGTAAGGTTGTCCTCAAGATAATCGGGGCGTTATCAGTTGGTGAGTTAAGCCCGCGTCAAATAGCTGAGGTTACTGGAACGGACGAATCCGTGGTTTCAAGGAAGCTGAGGAGACTTAAAGAGTATGGGTTAGTGAAGTATTCATGGGTTCGCTACGGCGACAGGAACTTGAAGGTATACAGGTTAACCAAGAAGGCTTTAACCCTCATGGCTGGGTACCCAACACCCAGGGTACTGCTTAATGACTTAGGCATGGTTGGGGAGGAATGCCGTGAAGAGGCCAACAGGGCGCTAGTGCTGTCTTACGACGCCCCACCGTTTCTCCCTAGGTGGTCATTCCAGTCATTTTATGTGGGTTCGTGGTCGCGCCTAGGGAGTTCCGCCTCGCCCATACGGGTTTTGTGCCCGTGTGGGGTCATGGGTGGCTGTCGAGGGTAACGGAACGACCCTCCCATCTACGGGGACACGCCTTGCGGGGCTTGGAGCAACGCTCCCATCACCCCGCAAGACACCAAAAAGAAAACACACCAGAAACCCACATAAACTTTCCCTCTAATCACCAAAACCTATACTGCCCCCGCGACTAATGATCTTCGTGGGGAGGGAGAATGACCTTAAAATACTGCGGGAGAGCTTACCCGGCGCGGTCATCGTCACCGGCGTCTCAGGCGTTGGTAAAACCTCGCTCGTCACTGAGTACGTGTACAGGTACGGGTTAACAGGTAAGGTTATATGGTATGAGTTCACAGGCCTTGAGGATTATTACTCCTTCCTGAGGCATGCGGCGTCAGCCCTTGAGAGGAGGGGTTATGTAGCGCTGATTGACGCGTTACGGAGGGGTGAGCGCGATGATGGCCTCCTAGCGCACCTACTAGTGGAGGGCATGGACAAGGCTGGCGTTGTCCTCGTGCTCGATGACTACCACAAGTGCGGTGACGGTAAGGTCAGAATGCTCCTCCCCGTTATCGCGTCAAGGATTAAGGCCTCCCAACTAGTAGTGATTTCCAGGATAACCCCGCGGGAATTGATGACGCTGTCGAAACCATTGAGGAGCTTAGAGTTGAAGGGTTTGAAATTCTGTGAGGTCAAGGACTATTTGCTTATTTGAGTATTTAGAGTTTTTCGGAAACTATAGAAACTTTTAAATATTTTAGAAACTTCATTTATTATTGAGGAGAGATGGAGCGGTTGTATAGAGTTTCTGAAGTTGCTAGGATGTTGAATGTCTCTAGCGTTGTTGTTAGGAAGTGGATTAAAGCTGGTAAGCTGAGAGCTAGGAGGATTGGTAAGCTCTGGATGATACCTGAGAGTGAGCTTAAACACTTTCTAGGAGAAAAACCTAGAGAGGTTAGAGCAGTAATCTATGCTCGTGTAAGTTCCCATAAGCAGAAGAAGGATGGTAATCTTGATAGGCAAGTTGAGAGGTTGAGAAGCTATTGCTCCGCTAAAGGATACAAGGTTGTTGATGTGATAACTGATGTTGCTAGTGGGTTAAAGGAAGATAGAAATGGGTTGCTTAAACTCTTCAAATTAGTTGAGAGTAGGCAAGTTGATATAGTGGTTGTTGAGTTCAAGGATAGGCTTACTAGGTTTGGGTTTGATTATCTCAGGAGATATTTTGAGTCACACGATGTTAGAGTAGAGGTTGTTGAGGAGAGTGAGAAAGGTTACATGGAGGAACTCATCGAGGATTTCGTCTCCATAGTCATTAGCTTTGCCGCTAGAATCTATGGTAAGCGTTCACAGAAGTTTAGGAGGATAAGAAAGGTTATAGAGGAGGTGGTAAGAGACGATTAAAACAATTGAGAAAACAATTAAACTTAAACTCATACCACTAACAAGAAGTGATAAGAACCAACTATTCTCTCTCCTAAACGACTATACAACAATGATAAAGAAGGCACTAAGCATTATCATTGAGAACGATGTACGTAGTAGGAGGAAAGCACACGAGCTATGCTATAGATTGCTGAGAGAGAAGTATCCACATCTACACAATAAGTTTGTTCAGGAAGCATACAAGAGAGCACTAGCAATGTACCGTAGCTACAGAAAACTACTAAACAAATGGAAGCGGTTACCAGAGAAGAAAAAGAAGAAAGTATCACAGCCTTCACCACCAAGTGTAGAGGATAACAAGGTTGTAGAACTACACATTGACACTTATAGGCTTAAAAAGAAGCATGGCTTCTCAGTACTAACTGTATCAAAGGGTAATGGTGTTTACCTTAGATTCCTGGTAATGGAATATGAGTACGCAAAAAGAGAGATTTTAGGAGCTAAGCTAGGTAACTCGAAGATACTAGTTGATGAAGATGAGATATATCTCCTCTTAACAATACGTAGAAACGTTGAAGTGAAAAAGCATAGGAACAAACTCTTCATAGATATTAATGAGGATAGTATTGACTGCTTACTCATAGACTATGATAAACAAAAGGCTATACTATTCTCGATAAGACACGAGATTAGGAGGATACGAACCAATTACAGAAGGATTAGGAAGAGTATACAGAAGAGAGTGAAGAACCAGAAGCTTAGAGATAAGCTTCTAGCTAAGTACGGTCGTCGTGAAAGAAAACGTGTAGAAGATAGATTAAGGAAGATAACAACCCTATTGGCTGAGATTGCTAGACAATACAATGCTGACCTTATTAGAGAGAACCTTAGAGATTTAAAGCTCAATAATAGAGGGAAGAATAAGCAATTGAACTATAGGTTATCAACGTTCCCGTACCGTAGATTCATAATGTATATTGACTACAAGTTCTGTGAGAGAGGATTAAATGTACTTGAATTAGATGCCAAGAAGTCATCAATTGCATGTCCGCTATGCAACTACGTTGATAGAAGGAATAGAGTTGATAAAGAGACATTCAAATGCAGGAGATGCGGGTTCACATTCAATGCACAGTATGTTGCTTGCCTAAATCTTTTCTCCCGCCTCAATGACGGCATGGTAGCCATCAGAGGCGGGAGAATATATCTAATCCACCGTAAGGCGGCTCCAGTGGTAGCCGTCGATGTAGCTCCCAATGAACCACCGACGGAGATGAGGTGGTTGAGGGGGAAGCCCGTGCAAGTTTTCAAAATATCGATAGTTTCCAAAAGATAGTGCACGGGCAACCACTACTAGGTTCCAAGGGTTAAGTTTACTTGTTTTACAGTTACTGTAAAAGCGAGAAGATGGGGTAAACATGGCACCCTTAAGGCATCGCTACATAAGCGTTTTTACTGCCCGCACCTAAGCATAACAGGGTTATTCCTGGATGGTGCTAGGGAAACGAGAGCTTGGCTCATCCAGAATTAAGGTAACCGTGGTTGGTTTAGGTACGTGGCAATTCAGCGACGCTTGGGGGGTTAAGGACTACGCCACGGCCAAGAAAATAGTGGCTAAGGCGTTAGAGGTAGGCATCAACTTCATAGATACCGCCATGGTTTACGGGCAGGGTATGAGCGAGGAGTTCGTGGGCCGCGCGATTAGGGAGCTGGGCGCTAGGGAGCACTTCGTAATCGCAACCAAAATACCTGGCGAGTTCCTAGCGTACGGGGACGTGTTTAAGGCCACGCGGAGGTCGCTTAGGAGGTTAGGTATGGATGTGGTAGACCTCATGCAGGTTCATTGGCCACCGGCATGGCACAACATACCGACGTGTGAATACATGCGCGCGCTAGAGAAACTAGTTGACCTAGGCATGATTAAAGCCATAGGCGTGAGCAACTTTCCGCCAGAGTTGCTGGACTCTGCTAGGGCGTGCCTAGCTAGGGAGGACGTAGTGAGTAATCAGGTTAGGTACAACCTGGTGGAGCGGGACGCGGAGAAGGAGATAATACCGTACGCAGAAGCCGAGGGACTCTCAATAATAGCGTGGTCACCCCTAGCTAAGGGAGTCCTAACAGGGAAGTACACGCCAGGTAACCTCCCCGAATTCAACGACGTGAGGCAGGCCGACCCGCTCTTCCAAGCAGATAACTTCAGGATCATCTACAACACCCTAGTGAAGAAACTCCTTGAAATCGCAAGGAAGTACGGAAAAACCCCAGCTCAGGTGGCGCTTAAGTGGTTAATTCAGGCATCCGACACCGTCATAGTGATACCTGGTGCGAAGAACGAGAAGCAGGTTGAGGATAACGCCTTGGCTGGTGAGGACTGGTACCTAAGCACGGAGGACTGGCTACTACTGGAGGAGGCGGGCAGGAACCTAAGGATAAGCAGGGTAACCTGGTGATTAGGGTACCACGTCACATCACGCAACGCACTTAAAGAGAACGATACCCTCTTTCCTTATCTTCGCTTCGATCGGGCGCTTGAGAGAGAGGCCCTCAATGCCGTCGCACGCCTCGGCAGTCTTCAGGAGGGACATCAGTAATTGGGCTGAGGTCTCCGATAACTTAATGTTATGTGCGTCCGCCGCCCTTAAGACAGCGTCAATAGCTGAGAGCACGTCTCTCCCTGCCTCAAGGTCTACGTTAATGAATCCTCTCACCGAGGCGTAGACCTCGAGCGTCCTGGAGCACCGCCTAACTACGTTTTTAGCCCTCCTAAGTATTAAGTATATATCCGCTCTGGATTTGCCGAGCTTCCTAGCTATTTCATCAACCTTCATCCCGCTGAAGTACATTTCAAGCACCTTGACCTGCGTGTCGGTGAAGTACGTATCACCGTACCTCCTGGGCAAGCCTCAACACCCATGGCGTAGGTTCGGAAGCCATCTATTATTTTCATAGAAATAGTGCTTTAAACCTGACTGGTTGTTTAATGAATTCAATTGACAGCCTTAAGTAGAATGTTAATCAATAATGCATTACTGAAAATTAATAATTTTTCAAACGCTTATAGCGTGAAGAGGTGCGCAATTCTTGCTGGGAGGCTATGCAGGCAAAATACTCAGAGTTAACTTATGGTCAGGTAAAGCAAGCATTGAGGAGCTTCCTGAGGAGGTGCTCAAGAACTGGATTGGTGGGAGAGGGCTTGGAGTATACCTAATGCTCAAGGAGGTTAACCCAAAGGTTGACCCGCTAAGCCCGTCAAATAAGGCGATAGTCGCTACGGGCCCATTAACCGGGATACCTGGGGTGCCTTCAGCCGGTAGGTGGGCCTCAGTAACTAAGTCTCCACTCACGAACACCATACACGACTCTCAAAGCGGGGGGAAGTTTGGGCCTGAGCTCAAGTTCGCTGGTTTTGACGCCATCATAATTGAGGATAAGTCAGAGGAGCCGGTGTACCTATGGATTAGGGATGGGAGGGTGGAGCTGAGAGACGCGAAGCATCTCTGGGGCAAGGACGTGCACGCAACAACCGACGCTATTCAGGAGGAGCTCGCGGCGGAGGTGGGTAAGGATGAGGCCAAGAAGATTAAGGTAGCATGCATAGGGCCAGCCGGAGAAAACTTAGTTAGGATAGCGTCAATAATGAACGATAAGAACAGGGCTGCAGGCAGGGGAGGGCATGGAGCAGTATGGGGATCCAAGAAACTCAAAGCCATTGCCGTACTGGGTCATGGAAAGCTACCGGTGGCTGACCCAAGCAAGTTAAGGGATGCCTTAGTTAAGGCTATGGATAAGATAAAGAAGAACTCCGTTACGGCTGAGGCACTACCTAAGCTCGGTACGGCGGTGCTGGTGAACATAATCAATAAGGCAGGGATATTCCCGACGAGGAACTTCAAGACGGGCGTATTCCCAGGGGCGGAGAAGATAAGCGGTGAGAGGCTGGCTAAGGAGTTTGTGGACTGGGGCAAGCAGAAGGAGGAGATCTGCTGGGGATGCCCAATAGGGTGCGCAAGGTACGCTAAGGTAACGAACTCGCCCTTCAGCGGCGAGGGTGGCGGGCCCGAGTACGAGACGATATGGGCCTTCGGCGCGCAGACAGGCACCGATAACTTGGAGGCGATCTGCAAGGCGAACTTCCTCTGCAACGAGCTCGGCCTAGACACGATATCCATGGGCCACACGATAGGGACACTCATGGAGCTAGTTGAGATGGGTAAGGTGCCGAAGGAGGCGCTCCGAGGCCTAAAGGCGGAGTGGGGAACCCCCGAAGCAATAGTTGAGCTGGTATGGAGAACCGCCTACAGGTCAGGCATAGGCAACGACTTAGCGGAGGGAGCGTTAAGGCTGGCGAGGAAGTACGGCGCACCCGACGTAGCGATGGTTGTCAG
>JALSOX010000009.1 GCA_026986255.1 Desulfurococcales archaeon | reverse complement strand
GCTGATGCGCTAGAGGAGATAGTGTCTGTCCTAGCACAAACGGCTGGTCTGGACCCGCTGGAGACCGTGATGGAGTTAAGGAGACTCCACAGTGAGGGTAAGCTGAACGCTGGTATCGACGTAATGAACGGTAAAGTGATTGAGGACATAGCGCAGATACACGTGATAGATCCAGTCATCGTGAAGAAGCAGGTAATAAAGGCGGCGACTGAGGCGGCAGCAGCGATACTGAAGGTTGATGACATAATAGCTGCCACGCCTCTTAAGAAAGAGGAAGAGAAAGGCAAGAAGGGCGGAGAGGAGGAAGAGTCAAGTAAGTTTAACTTTGACTGAAGCCTAAACATGTTTTAAAGCTACCCCACACCTTCCATAATGCTTTATTACCTGAACAGGTAGAATCAGGTAGTGTTGAGTATGAAGGAGAAAAGTACAATTGTTTCCCTAATCAAGCAGGCTGGGGTGAGGACAGGGCCCCTTAAACTAACGAGGTATGAGAAAGCCCGAATAGTTGCTGCTAGAGCTCTGCAACTGGATCTCGGAGCGATACCGCTAATCGACATAACGAACTTACCAAAAGACCCCATAGAAATAGCCAAGGAGGAATTAAGGAGGGGGGTCCTACCGATAACCTTGGTTCGTAGGAAACCAAGCGGGGAGGAGGAGCTAATACCCGTCACTAAGTTAATAGAGCTTGAGAGGAAGCTTTTCGGGTTCGTTGAGCTTTAATAAGAACGAAGCGCCTTCTAAGACATTGCCCTGAGATTGCCCAGCGCTTTAATACTAACGTTGGAAATTAAGAAGCAGGCGTAAGCCAAAAAGCCTACTCACGCGTAAGGTGGAGGTCTTGGAGAAGCGGGTCGAAACGCCTAGAAGGTTGGACGAGCTTGAAGCAGTGATTGGCGAGTCATTTGACTTTACAGAGTACGTTCGGGATCAGCAGGGACGTTACGTTGAATACTTAGTGGATCCTAAGCCAAACGTAGATATTGAGGAAGGTTTTTCTAAGGTTTACGACAAGGCTGTTGAGTTAGGGTATTACGTGATCCTAACTAGGACCGGCTCAACTCTCATATTACGGGCAATCCTAAGTCCTAAGGGATTGAAAGACCGAAAGAAAGCAGTGGCTACGGCCCTGTTCATTGCTACGGCACTCTCCGTTGGTGCTACGGGGTACCTTCAGACAGTAGCATATAATGATATCGTATACAAGCTTCGCTCCCTAGGGGTGAGCGTACCATTATTTGACCCTGTCATGGGGACACTAATCTTCACAGCAGCTGTCCTCATCCCGATCCTCGCTCATGAGTTAGGGCACTTCCTCGTTGCTAGGAAGACATCGATACCAGCATCTCTTCCTTTACCGATACCCGCACCCATAATCTCGCCTTTGGGAACCTTCGGTGCGATAATACAAATGCGTCACTTACCAAAGAGGATGAGGGATTTAGCGTACCTAGGAATTGCTGGACCACTCATTGGGGTGACGTTAGCAGTAATATTTTTCATTATTTCATACGTGACTTCACCAGCAATTTCCTTGAGCTCGGCTAGAGTCGCGATGAAGCATGGTCTCCTGGCGCCTGTCCAGATAGTGCCGCTAGCAACACTCGCCGTATCTCTCGCGGCATCACACTTAACAGCTTTCGGCGGAAGAGTAGTCGTAATGAATCCTGCGGCATATGCAGCATTCCTAATACTGCTCATACATTTCGCGAATCTATTACCTATAGGTCAGCTGGATGGGGGACACGTTTTTAGGTCATTAACCAACGTAAAGGTGCATAGGGTCTTCTCCCTGATATCCACGTTATTGCTCGTATCTACGTCCTTCGTAGCGTATCAGTTAAGTTGGCTGGGGTTCTTTGCAATCATAGCATTCATGCTCACGGGGTTAAGACCTCACTACGGTTCGGCGAATATGCTATCTAAGTTAGAGAGGCGTGATAAACTCCTGATAGGTTTGATGTATACTACGCTACTAATATTGACAGCCCCGATCCCCGTCCCAGCCTCCCTGTGAGGCTGGTAGTATGCCTAATCCGAAGCTTAGGCCAGGCTACACGTTGGTAATCGCAGAGAAGCCTAGGGCGGCTTCGAAGATCGCTACTGCCTTAGGGCTTAGGAGGAAAGCAACATTATCAGGTGTCCCGTTCTGGTATGGTTATTTTCAGGGGAGGTACTATGTTGTGGCGCCATCAGCCGGACATCTCTTTTCTCTGAAGCCCGAGGGACGCGGGTACCCTGTATTTGAGTATCGATGGGTACCAAGGTGGGAGGCGGAGAAGGGGTCGTCATTTCTAAAGAAGTTTTACTCGGCGCTCTCAAGGCTCTTCAGGAACGCCCGTGATTACGTTAATGCGTGCGACTATGACATAGAGGGCTCAGTGATAGGTTACTTAATAATTAAGCACTTCGGAAATGTAACACATGCGAAGAGGGCAAAGTTCTCCTCCTTAACTAGGGAGGAGCTACTAACTGCGTTCAAGAACCTCTCATCACTAGACGTTGATATGGTGGAGGCCGGGCTCTGCCGTCACGAGCTTGACTGGCTATGGGGAATAAACGTCAGCAGGGCACTCATGGACTTTTACAAGGCTATCTCAGGGAAATTCCTCATACTTAGCGCGGGAAGGGTTCAAACACCAACGCTGGTCGAGGTCCTCAACAGGTACATGGAGAGGGAGACATTCGTACCCGACATATCATTCAACATTTCAGTAACCGTAAAGATTAACGGTAAGAAGTACAAGCTGGAGAACCTTTTCCCAAGCCCTGTAACTAAGGCGAAAGCTAAGGAAATAGCTCTCAGGGTGAAGAATGCGGAGTACTTGAAAGTACAGAAGATAGAAAAAACAGCAAGGAAATTAAACCCTCCTCCGCCCTTCAACCTCCCCGATTTACAGATGGAGGCCTCGAGAGTCTTCGGAATATCTCCTGCGGAGACATTAAGGATAGCTGAGAATCTGTACTTAGAATCCCTAATAAGTTACCCAAGAACTAATTCACAGAAACTCCCTCCAACACTAGACAACAGGCGCATAATAAGGTCGCTGAGCAGACTGCGAGGCATGTCAACGTTCTGTGATGAAATTCTAGCTAAAGGTAAGTTAAGGCCTGTACAAGGGAAGAAGGAAGACCCGGCTCACCCGGCGATATACCCTACGGGTTATCTGCCTAGGAAGAAACTTAGAACTAAGGAGTGGAACATCTACGAAATGATTGTGAGAAGGTACCTCGCCGCATTCTATGATGCTGCTGAGGTCGCGTCAGTCCGTTACGTGCTTTCAGCTGAGTCACTAGGCAGTATGTCATTCGCCTTAACAGGGCAGAGAATAGTTAGGCCGGGATGGTTAAGCGTCTACAAGTACGTGAACGTGAAGGAATTCAGCATTCCTGAATTAAAGGAAGGTGACCGCGTCGAGGTGGAACGCGTAAGCGTTGTCCGAACGTACTCGAAACCCCCTAGGTTATACACAAAGGCGTCGCTGCTGAAATGGATGGAGTCGGTGGGCATAGGGACGGAAGCTACTAGGGCTGAAATAATAGAGACGCTCTTCCAGAGGGGCTACCTGAAATCAACCAGCGCCGGAATAGTAGTTACGGAGTTAGGGATTAAAACCGCCTTCATGTTACTTAAGCTATTTAAGGAACTAACGGAAGTCAACTTAACACGTAACTTTGAAGAGAAGATAGAGCGTGTCAGGAAAGGCGAGGTAAGCCGGCAGAAAGTAGTGGATGATGCTAAGGAATTCCTGAAACCTAGATTACTTAAGGTCAAGGAGATTATAGCATCTAACGACACGGGTGAGCTGAGGAAGCTTGCTGAGGAAGGACATGACGTTAAGTGCGCTGTTTGCGGAAGATACGGACGGTACGTTGTGGGAGGATTCTCCCTTTGCGAACTCCATTGGCGAGCGTATAAGAACATAGTGACAAAGTACAGGGTTTGGCGTGAGCGAGCCAATCTAAGCTTTGATGAGTACATTGCTTCGTTGAGGAAGCTTTCGTCCGTAGGTAGGTTTTGTAAAGATGTGATAAAGTTACTTACTGAGAATGGATTTAAGCCCCAAAGTTAAGTAGCCTAATACAGGTACCTTGAACACGTTTCCATCGATACCTGCGACCTTACCGAGTATCCAGTTATATGGGATGTCGCCGTCGGGCAACGGATTATTATCTCCCTTTATGAAGTACATGTATTCGTTGCCAACCTTATCTATTTTCAGTACCCTATGTATAACTAGCTCCCCGCCAGGCCGTTTATACACTACTACGTCGCCAACGTGAATGTCATTAGGTGGCACCTTAATGACCAATACTAAATCACCGGTCTGGAGTAACGGTTCCATGGATTTCCCCTCAACAACGGCGAACATAATGTTCCCAGTAAGGTTAAGGAGAAGTAAGGTAAATATTAGGGCAGCTATAGCTACCTCAGCGATTAGACCTAAGCTCCTTAACTTCATTGGATTTGCTCCTCCTCGTAAATGTCGGATAAGTCAACCTCAATTACTGTTCCACCTGTATCCTCCTCAGTTTTTTCCTTCCTCTTTCGCCGCCTACGTCTTGCCTTACCTTTAACTACCTCAACCTCACCCTCCGGCCCCACCTTTAATGTTGAGACCTTTCCACGCCACGAATAACCGCACTTAGGGCACCTGAAAGAACCCATGACCGTGATCGTTATTCTTCCCTCAGCGTCAGGCAGTGGCGCGACAAGCTGCCATGTCCGCTCAGGTTGTA
>JALSOX010000008.1 GCA_026986255.1 Desulfurococcales archaeon | reverse complement strand
GACAGCTATCATGGATACAAGTTAAGTGGCACAACATTTGTGAAAAATGTAATCCTCTGGGGTGTTGGGCTACTAGGACAGAGAATACCCACGGTGGGCAAGGAATTAATTAACCTTCAAAGCGAAGTACAGAGCCTGCAGAGCCAGCTAAAGAACTTGCAAAGTAAAGTAGCTCAGTATGAGGATCAAGTTAAAAGCCTACAAAGCCAATTAAACCAAGTCAAGAGTGAAAAAGATAAGTACCAGAAGGAAGCTGAACAATACAAGAATCAACTACAGAGCTTACAGAGTAAAGTAACACAATATGAGAATCAAGTTAAGAGCCTACAGAATCAGGTAAGCAAGTTAAATACTGAAGTTTCAAGCCTTAGCACAAGGCAGTATGTACTCCTGATAGTCGGTATAATAATAGGTCTAATAATAGGTGCGGTAATAGGGTTTAAAGCAAAGAAATAGGCAAATTATTTTTAAAGTTTTTCCCCAAAACATTAAGCCTCTCGCGAAGTTATTTTGAATTTCTTTGAATTTCAGCGTACATAGCTACTTGATTTTATATGTATAAAGCTTAGAATCTGTAACGGTTAAATTAATATAGAACAATGTAGGGTAAGATGATTGAGGTGCAATTTTGAAGACAGCTGAAGCATTAACTACGTTAGTTCTAGTTGCGTTACTCGCCTCCTTAGTACCAGCATGTAACACGACGGCCTCCGTAGTACAGTACTATGCGAAGATAGTGAAGTACCCGACATTGGCGTACCCAGAACCTGTAATGGTGGGGAAGGATCTAGAAATTAGAGTGGCGTTACCGAAGAACGTAAAGCTGTCTGACATTAGCCTAAAAATATTAAACACATACTTCGGTAGTCACGTGCTGAAACTTAGCAGTAATCCATCATACAGTGCGAGATGGAGGGCATGGATTCTGAGATTTGCAGTTCCTGAAAACGTGAAGCCAGGTCTCTACAATTTTACTTTAAAGTTCAGAGCGGGGGGTAAGAACTACAATATTGTAATGCCGCATGCGGTCTGGATCCTTGGGGAGGAACCAAAGAAGTTAAAAATTATAGTAACGGGAGACACTAAAACCCCTGTCGGAAGACCTTACTGGTTCGAAATGGTCGCCGAGGCTAATTTGATTCACCCAGATGCATTCTTCTTTGATGGAGACGAGGTTGATAGACCGACGATGGCATCAGCGTGGCTTTACTTCCTAGAGGGATGGTTATCGCTTCAAATACCATCATATGCCATAATAGGTAATCATGAATACGAAAAAGCGAACGAAGCAAATATTTGGGGCAACATTATGGGCTATAGGAACTATAGTGTGGTGATAGGTAAGTTCCTTATACTAGCGCTAGATTCAGGGATGGACGGATGGGTACCGATGTCGCAGCTCCGATGGGCGGAGAATATACTGAAAAATAACCCAGACAAGGTCAAGATAATGATATTTCATCACCCACTCTTCGGCTACAAGATAAGGGATGATAAGATAGCCGTGATAAAGGTCAACTCGGTGGACGACTTCGACAACCTCCTTAAGAAGGGCTTCATCTATGGATCCTGGGCAGATCATCCCGAGGAGGCGAAAAAGTTATTCAGCATAATTTTGAAATATGGTGTTCACTTAGTCTTCACGGCACATACCCACACTGATATAAATAATGTCGTAGTATACAACGGAGCAAAATACTACTTCATAACAATGTCTGGCGTGCCCTTTGACGTTCGTGAAAAGGATAAGAGAGGATTCAGGCTAATAACGGTCTACGCCAACGGCTCGTTCACTGCTAACACTCTAACGTACCCGCCGGGAGCTCCGCTAAATAAGTACCCCAACAGTATACCTATAGATAGTGGTGAAGGAACAGTACCGTACATTCTGGGGCTAATAGACTACTACTACAGCCCAAGCAATGATGGGAAACATCATGCGGTAAGCTTCAAAGCCATAAACCACCTTAACGAGACGTTCAACAATATATTCATAGAGTTCAAACTGCCTAAGGACATACCAATAAGTAAGTACAAGATAATACCCAAGCCACCGAAGGTAGAAGTGATAGAGACCGGCAATTACTACTACCTCAGGATACTTAACGTTAACCTAACGCCAAACAGCGTGGTTCAGTACACCGTAGCTGCAACCCCAGATAATGATAAGCCAGAAATAAGCGACAAGGTAACGATTACCCAATCAAAAGTAGACCCAACCTGGTTTGAAGGAGTAATTCGTGTCACCGATAAGGGTTGGGGAGTGAAGGACATCAAGGTATACTACAGCACGGATGGTGGAAAGGGCTGGAAGGAAGCCCAAGTATATGACATCAACACACCAGCATCACTCTCCTCAGGCTCCGTCGTGCTGGACTTCTGGATTAAAGGACTAACCAATAACACATTACTAAACATAACAGCAACGGACTTCGCAAACCACACAACATTTAAGGTATTTAAATACGCCAATGGTGAAGTAACAGCGTTCACAACAACCACTACAAGTACTACAACAATATCCTCCACCACAGCTACAAGTTCGTCGACAACCACTACCTCAGGCTCCACGACGAGTGCATCAACAGCGACAACAATAACTACCTCAACAACGACTACAACAAGCACGACACCGCAGACCACGCCCAGTACCACGTTAACGTCGTCTAGCACCTCACAGACAACAATACAACCTCAGACCCCGCCAGGACAGCCACCCTCTCCTGCAGTAGTCATAAGCGTGGGAATAGTAGCTATAATTGTAGTAGGAGCAATAATGTACATAATATTAAGGAAAAGTACTAAATAATTTTTATTAACTAATATATAATTAAGCTAATTTTTCTGTACTAACAATAACTGTTCAGGAACGCAGGGGGAGTAGACTTTAGAGTGATATTCGCTTTAAGTAATATTCCACAGTTTAAGGACATTTAATAAATAACATTCTTCAGAGGACGCTGATGTGATCCTACATTATTGACGATATCTGTATAGAATACAAAAAAAGCTTATATTACCTTGACGTATTACTCAAAGCAGGCAAGAAACATAGGGTGATGCCGGTGGAAACAAGCTCACTATAAACGGATCCCGTCCTTACAGTATTAGGTTAGTATGCCCTATGTGTGGTAAATCGTTACATCCGTCCTATACGTCCTTTCTATGTCCGCACTGCAGGCTTCCGCTAAGCGTTGAGTTAACTTTTCACAAAAACATAGACTGGGAAGCGATACCTGGAGACCTGAGTGTTTGGAGGTATAGGTCCCTAATACCGGTACCGAACGAGGCGGAGATAGTATCGTTGAACGAGGGTGGAACCCCACTGATAAGGTCAAGGAGGGTAGGCGATGATCTAGGTATTAAGGAACTATTTATTAAATTCGAAGGGCTCAACCCCACAGGATCCTTTAAAGATAGGGGGATGACCGTAGGAGTAACCCTAGCGAGGTATCTAGGCTTCAAGGGAATCATGGTTGCGAGCACGGGAAACACCTCAGCATCAGCTGCGGCATACGCAGCCAGGGCCTCCGTGAAGTGCGTTGTTGTGTTGCCTAAGGGAAAGGTTGCCCGAGGCAAACTGTCGCAGGCGATACTTCATGGTGCAACGGTTATTGAGGTTGAGGGATCGTTCGATGACGCACTTAAGGCGGTGATTAACGCCTCGTTAGAAAGCAGGGAACTGTACCCACTGAATTCGTTCAATCCTTGGCGCCTGGAGGGTCAGAAGACGATAGCGTATGAGATATATGATCAGCTCGGGAGAGTCCCTGACGCCGTAGTGGTGCCTGTAGGGAACGCTGGTAACATATCGGCGATCTGGAAGGGCTTCAAGGAACTCAAAGAAGGAGGGGTCGTAGACACCCTCCCAAGGATGTACGGTGTTCAAGCTGAAGGGGCTGCGCCGCTGGCTAAGGCCTGGAGTGCGGGTGGGTCAACGTTAACCCCGGTGGAGTCGCCGGAAACTATAGCTACAGCAATAAGGATAGGTAGGCCCATAAATTGGGTTAAGGCTCTCAAAGCCGTTAAGGAATCAGGCGGCGCGATGATTGCGGTAAGCGACAATGAAATACTGGATGCTCAATCCACCTTAGCAAGGCTTGAGGGCATAGGCGTTGAACCAGCTAGTGCAGCCCCCCTAGCATGTTTAAGGGAACTACTCAAGTCGCGGGAAGTAAGCCGTGATGAAGTAACGGTCATTATTGCGACGGGCCACGCCCTAAAGGATCCCGAGACAGCCGCGTCCCACGAGTCACTCACATTTTCTGCTAAAAGCCCCTCTGAGGCAGTGAAAATCATAAGGAGGCTGGTGAGCTGAGATGAAGGCTGGTAGGTACAGAGCATACTCCAGCACCGCAAACCTAGGTCCGGGGTTCGATATGCTTGGGATAGCGTTGCAGGCATTCTATGATGAGGCAGAGGTACGTGTAAACATGAATGGTGGGGGAGTAGTCAGAGTAAGGTATGTCGGTCCTCACAGCAACCAGGTAAGTAGTTTCGCAGAAAACTGCGTTGCAAAGCGAGCAGCACTCGCACTCCTAAGGAGGTACGGTGGTGATATTGATGTGGACATAGTGATATGGAAGGGAGTTCCCCCAGGGAAAGGTTTAGGAAGCAGCGGCGCTTCCGCCGCCTTAGTCGTGCATGCACTTGATGACATGCTGGATCTTGGGCTAAGGGACGAAGAGAAGGTTTTGCTGGCGGGTGAGGGCGAGGTAGCTTCTGCTGGAACCCCACATTATGACAACGTCGCTGCCAGCTTACTTGGTGGCCTTGCAATAGTCAGTAAATCAAAAGCAGGTATTAAAGTATGGAGCACTAAGGTAAATGCAACGTTCGTTGTCGCAGTTCCGGATGTACGTACGCATCACTCGAAAACTAAGTTAATGCGCTCCCTAATACCTGGCGAGGTACCCTTAAACATTTACGTAGAAAACAGCTCGTACCTAGCGACCCTGCTGGCAGGCCTATTAACGGGAGACCTCAAGCTCGCGGGGTACGGAATGAGTAATGACGTAATAGTAACTAAAGCGAGGGCGCCCTACGTACCGTGCTATGCTGAAGCTATGAAAGCCGCTATAGAGGCGGGGGCTTACGGATTCACATTAAGTGGTGCAGGACCATCAACAATAGCTCTAGTTGACGAGTGTAGTGCGGAGGCCGTGGCTAAAGCATTGGAGAAGGCTTACTCATCATGCGGTGTGGGGGCTCAAGTCGTGGTAACCCAAGTTGCCGGTAGGCCTGAACGCCTTGATTAAGGGGTGCTGCGTCATGCGTGAAGTTAGGATTGGGTTAATAGGTTTCGGGAACGTTGGACGGGAGTTTGTCCGCCAGTTACTGGCCCGCGAGCGTATCATAGCTGAGAGATTCAAGGTAAGGTTCAGTATAGTGTTCATAGCTGACTCTAAGGGCGTGCTTTATGGGTTCCCCACAATACGTAGAGAGCTTCTTGAGAAAGCCCTTAAAATTCCTAGAGGAGCTGTTTCATCGCTGAAGGGGGGTGTACAAGGAGAATCAGCCTGCAATGCTGTAGAGGAGTTGAGGCCTGAGGTCGTTATTGAGGTTACCCCAAGTGTATATGACCTCAACGCCCCTGCCCTAGAAAACGTTGATGTCGCGTTAGAGAGCGGTGCTGACGTCGTGTTAGCTAATAAGGCCCCCTCGCGTTGAAGTACGAGTACTTTATGAAGAAGGCGGCTTCCCTTGGACGAAAGATTTTCTTTAAGGCATGTGTTATGGCTGGCACACCATTGGTTGATCTCATAATGTATGGTTTAAATTGTTTAAGGGGTAGGGAAATAGGCTCCTTGGTAGGCATACTGAACGGTACCACGAACTATGTGCTAGGTCTAATCGAAGACGGTCTAAATCTCAGAGAAGCCGTGAGGAGGGCCATAGTTGAGGGCTATGCCGAACCTAACTATGCCACCGACTTAGGGGGTATAGACTTAGCAGCGAAGGCATCAATACTGTACTCGTTAAGCATGAAGCCTATTTCAATCAACGATGTGGTTATTGAGAATAGTATCGAGGAGGGCGTTGAGGAAATTATCAAGGATGCAAGGTCGAAGAGACTGAAGGTGAAGTATGTTGTGGTACTCACCAAGAATGAGGCTCCTAAGGTGAAGCTAGTCACGCTTAGTGAGGATGATATAATGGCTCAAGTTAGAGGTGTGCAGAACTGTGTTAAGATAAGGACTCTTGATGAGTCCGAGATACTGCTAATGGGACCAGGTGCTGGGTGCAGGGTTACGGCCCTAACGCTTTTAAGCGACCTTCTACTTTCCGTGCACAAGGTTTGAGGTGAAGGAGATTAAACATGGAAAAATAGTAATCACGAAGTTCGGGGGTCAATACTATCTAACGGGTCAGATTACTCACGAATAGCTGACCACGTCAAGAACCTCACCGAGCAGGGCATAGGGACGGTAGTTGTGGTTTCAGCAATGAAGAACGTAACTAACTCCCTTATTAAACTAATAAGTAATCCCGTGCAGTATAGAGCCATACTAAGTTGGATTAAGGAGAAGTATGAGCTTGCGTTAAAGGATGCCTGTAATGGTAGGTGTAAGGAGGAGCTCTATGAAGCCTTCAAGGAACTCGTGACCGAGCTAGAGCGTGTTGCATGGGCAATTGGTGTGCTTGGGGAAGTATCCCTTAAGGTCAAGGACTACATACTATCGTTTGGTGAGAGGTTATCATCGATAGTAATGTGTGCCGCCCTGTCCTCCAAGGGAGTCCCGTGCGAACCTCTCTCAGGTTTCGACGCCGGGATCGTCACAGACGACAACTTCGGCGAGGCTAGGCCGATTCACGAGATATCCTCAAGGCTCTCAAGGGCAAAAATACTACCACTCCTTAGGGCCGGCAAAGTACCTGTAGTCACGGGATTCATCGGCGGTACCTTAGACGGTGCCATAACAACATTAGGTAGGGGAGGCAGTGACTACACAGCAACACTGCTTGCTAAGTATTTAGGTGCGGAGGAGGTTAGGCTATATACGAACACACCAGGCATACTAGCTGCTGACCCTAGGTTCGTTAGCAATGCACGAATCGTTAGTAAGTTATCATTTAAGGAGGCCATGGAGCTAGCTTACCTAGGGGCTAAGAAGTTCCACCCGCGGACGTTCGAACCTCTTCTAGGCACAGGGATACGGGTAAAGGTTACCTCAATAGATAAATCCGATGGCGGTACCGTCATAGATGATGTGGGGGGACCGCCCCCACTTAAGGCGGTGGTGGCGCTCACTGACCTGGCCCTAGTGAGTGTTGAGGGTGCTGGCATGGTTGGTCGCCTAGGGACAGCGGCTGAGATTATGCGGACAGCATCCGCCTCGGGAGTTAACATAATCGGCATAGCCCAGCCCGTCTCTGAGGTTTCCATAACGTTAGTGGTGAGAGGTAAGGACGCTGACAACCTTGTTTCCGCGCTGAAGGGGCTTAGAGATGGTTTCGTGAGAAACGTGGATGTTAGGAGGGATGTGTCAGCAGTTATTGTTGTTGGTGAAGGGTTGCGTAACATGGAGACGCTTCGTGACGTGCTTTCCCGAGCCATCAATAATAGGACTAAGCTAATGCTTTGGTACGTTGGGGACTCAAGCGTAACGCTAGTAGCTGAGAGTGACGTCATTGGCGAGATTGTTAGGAGTCTTTATGAGGAGGTGATTAGGAATGGATAAGATCCCGGTCGCGGTCCTAGGTGCGACGGGCTTAGTGGGTCAACGCTTCATAGAGATATTGAGTAAGCACCCTTGGTTCAAGGTGGAGTACGTTGCTGCATCCGAAAGAAGCGTGGGACTTAAGTATGCTGATGCGGTGAATTGGGTTCTGAGCAAGGAGGTACCTAAGAGCGTAGCTGACTTGGTGGTTGGCAACGTATATGACGTGCCTGACGATATTGAGATAGTGTTCTCAGCACTACCTAGCAGTATTGCGGAGTCGGTCGAGGTTAGCTTAGCTAGGCGGGGCTTCACGGTAGTGTCGAATGCCAGCCCTCTACGCATGGAGCCCGACATACCTCTCCTAAACCCTGAGGTCAACTACGATCACATCAACTTGTTAAAGGTGCAGAGAAGAAGGAGGGCATGGAAGGGTTACGTACTTAAGAACCCTAACTGCACAACGGCGATACTCACGCTCAGCTTAGCCCCAATACTTAATGAGTACGGCATAGAGCAATTAATAGTCACTACGATGCAGGCAGTAAGCGGTGCCGGACTACGTGGAGTGCCAGCATACCTAATAACTGATAACATAATACCATATATAGAGAAAGAAGAGATAAAGGTAATGGCTGAAACTAGGAAAATACTTGGAAAACTCTCCAAGAAAGGGGAAGTAAAACCATTAAACCTCCCTATCGCAGTAACAACGACTAGGGTACCGGTTCTCGATGGACATATGGAGGTAGTGTACGTAAAAACATCCAATGAAGTGGAGCCATCAGAGATCATAGATACTCTTGAGAATTTCAAATCGCTGCCACAGGAACTCAGGCTACCGACAGCCCCGAGTAAACCAATAATAGTGAGGAAGGAGAAAGACAGGCCACAACCTAGGCTCGACAGGCTAGTGGGAGACGGTATGAGCGTAACGGTAGGAAGAGTTGAGAAGATGGGGGGATTAGGGGACAAGTGGATGCGGTATGTGGTACTAGGGCATAACACCATAAGAGGAGCAGCAGGTACAGCTGTGCTAATAGCGGAACTATACATAAAGACTGCTAACCCCTCACACTGAGTCGTAAATTGAGGAAATTGAGGATAATATCTACTACCAGATCATGTTCGTCCCTTCAGAGAGTTTTCTAGTCATTAAGCTCATCCATTACCGTGGGGAATGCCCACAGGCAAACCTCAAGCAACGGTGCGTCTCAGATAAAGGCTCCATATCGTGTGACAGAGCATAGATCAAAGAATCTACTAAACAATACTGAAGAACATTAGGAGACACCCACAAAGTTTGGTGGGCCCGCGGGGACTTGAACCCCGGACCTCCGCCGTGTCAGGGCGGCGTCCTAACCGGGCTAGACGACGGGCCCCGTAAATGTAGGGGGTCTTTGGGTTTATAAGTCATTTTCCTTGTTCTTGATGTAGTCCTTCAGTGTTTTCAGTAGTCCCAGATCCGCTAATACTTTCTCTAGACCAGGTGACTTTGCTATTATATCTCTGTGTACTCTGTAGCGTCCTTTAGGGGTTCTCTCAAGTTCTTCTATTGGGATGAATTTCCATTCGATCCTCGGTATTTTGACTGCTACGTAAGCTTTTCCTCCGGCTCGTTGGGTAAAGGTCTTCAGTTTCCTTAGCTGTTCTTCCTCGATGTAGATTGTCGAGAGTTCCTTCCTGGATTTTACCTCGAAGACCGCTATTTTCCCGTCCTTTATCGCTACGATATCAGGGTAATCTGCCCTTTTGATTTTGGCCCCGCTTGCGGGGGCGCGAAGCACGGCAAATCCTAGGCGCCATAGCCTTATGACTAAGTCCCGTTCGGCACGGTACCCCCTAGATCTTCTTCGGTCCCTCATGGGTTGTTATCCATGAGGGTTTGGTGCTTGAAGTGTTTATTATTTTTGTTGTTTAAGCAAGAGTGGTGGTAGTAAATCATGAATATGTTTGAGCTTTCACTCCTGTTCCTCATACTCGTGGTGTTCCTGCCATTTCTGGCGTCAAGCATAAAGATAGTCAAGGAATACGAGAGGGCAGTAATGTTTAGGCTGGGAAGACTAATAGGGGCTAAGGGACCAGGAATATTCTTCAGGATACCAATAATTGATACATTCATCAAGGTAGATTTAAGGATAGTTACCGTTGATGTCCCGAAGCAAGAAATAATAACGAAGGATAACGTGAGCGTGAAGGTAGACGCGGTTGTATATTACAGAGTAGTCGACCCAGTATCAGCGATTGTTAAGGTGTCGAACTATCATTACGCAATCGCTATGTTAGGTCAAACAATACTGAGAGATGTTATAGGTCAAGCAGAGCTCGATGACCTCCTACAGAAGAGAGATGAAATAAACAAGAAGATCCAGGAACTCATAGACGAGGTTACGATGCCCTGGGGAGTAAAGGTGACAGCAGTAACGATAAGATCTGTTGAACTCCCAGAAAACATGATGAGGGCGATGGCCAAGCAGGCTGAGGCCGAAAGGTGGAGGAGAGCTAGGGTGATTGAGGCGGAGGGCGAGAGACAGGCGGCGAAGATGTTGGGTGAGGCAGCACGCATATATGAAGAACATCCAGCCGCAATGAGGTTAAGGGAACTCCAAACACTAGTTGAGGTAGCTAGGGAGAAGGCGCTCGTGGTGGTGACGGAAAAGGGGGCCCATGAGCTAGGTAAGACGGTAGCGGCAGCATACACCATGGAAAAGAAACTGAAAGAGCGGGAGTAATGAACTCATAACTTAGACTAAAGTGCTGACTAAAGTATTTACAGGTGAGGGGGTGGATACGGCAGTCAGACATCCATCAATGGGGGTACTAGGAAGGACGGCACTCTATGTTGCCCTAGTTATGGCGCTCCTAGTCCTAATGAACCCCTACGCCCTCACTACGTGGGGTGGGTGCACTTGCACTCCTGCTACCTTGGGGGTTTCGGGAATAAGTACAACCTCCCATGAGGTAACTACGGCAGTACTCGTGGAAGTGACGCCACCTTGGGACACAATAGACGATGGTGTGAAGGAATGCATTCTCAACGCGTTAAAATATGCAGAAGACCACAACTACGCGCTAATACTGAGTATAGACAGTTACGGAGGGCTGCTTGAGGCTGCCTTTTCGATAGGGGACGCCTTCGCGAGAGCCAAAGTCCCTGTAATAGCATACGTGAGTGGTGGTAAGGCCTTAAGTGCAGCGACGATGATAATATTACCTGCGAACATAATTGCATTATCTCCCAACTCCATAATAGGGGCTATGCAGCCCATCATGTATAACCCAACGACAGGCACGATAACGTTTATCAATGAGTCCAAGATAATAAATCCCGTAGTTGCTAAGGCAGTATCTTATGCTAAGCTTAGGAATAGAAACACCACAGCAGCAAAGCTATTCGTGGTGAAGAGTTTAGTACTAACGGCCGATCAAGCGGTCAAGTACCACGTAGCCAACCTCATCGCGAATAGCTTGAATGACTTACTCAAGAAGATAAACGGCGTGCATGTGAACACTTCTACCGGGACATACGTCTTGAGAATAACTAATGTAGAGAAGTACTCATGCAGTTTAAGGGCTAGGGTACTCTCCACCCTTGAGAACCCTATGGTAAGTAGCGTGCTGATGACTATAGGTATACTCGGAACAATATTTGCGATACTTTCAGGTAAATTACCTATCCTGCCGCTAGCACTCCTCTTCCTGTTACTAGGATTAATAGGTTCGGGCTTTAACCCTAACGTAATCTCGATTCTACTCCTCATTATAGGGGGTATAATGCTTGCAATAGAACTTTTTGTAACACCAGGATTTGGGGTGATGGGCATCACGGGAATAATATTAATCGCTGTCGGGATAGCCCTAGCCCCAGCAAACATACCTTCGGGATTTAGTCCGCCTGCCGCCTATGCCCGCGACCTCCAGATAACCGCGGCCGTAATAGGCGGGGGTCTTGGAGCATTAACAGGGTTCATACTATATAAGGTAATACAAGCAAAGAGATCAAAGCCGCAGAGATTCGACCCAGTAGGTAAGGTAGGTAAGGCGGTAGACAGCATAGAGCCGGGTGGTAAGGGATTTGTCGTCGTTGATGGAGAATACTGGCTAGCGACGAGTGATGTGCGGGTAGATAAGGGCTCAGAAGTAATAGTTACTGGGATGGAGGGTCATGTGCTTAGGGTGAGGCCCCGTGGAACTGACGGGAGTAGCTGACCTACCGTTACATTGGGGACACGTTCCGCCATGGCTAGCTAAAATAATGCGTAGACTAGCCAAGGAGATACTGGAGGTAGCAATACTCGAGTTAGGGCGTGAGGGACTACTTCGGAGGCTAGCCAATCCGCTATGGTTTCAGGCACTAAACAATGCGATAGGGATGGACTGGGATAGCAGCGGCTCAACAACAGTAACCACGGCAATGATAAAGGAAGCCCTACTCGAAATAAACGCAGGGTTACGGCTGGCAGGGGGTAAAGGGTTACTCTCTAGGAAAACACCGGAGGAGATACGGAAGTATGGAGAGGAGCTGGGCCTAAGCTCTAGGAGGGTAGAGGAACTCACACGTATTTCGAAGTTGAGTGCAAAAACCGATAACGCGTTACTGCAGGACGGTTTCAACCTGTACCACCATACGATACTCTTTAGTGAGGACGGTTACTGGGTAGTTATTCAGCAAGGCATGAACACTGAATCAAGGTACGCAAGAAGATACCACATAGCATGGTATGTATCACCTGATGTAACCTTAGACCCTCACTCAGGAGTGGTCTCCGATATTAAAGTGATGCCCCTAAACCTGGCTAGCATAAAGTCCCTGTCCGCCAGGAGATTGATTGTAGATCTACTCAACGAGAAACCGAAGAAGATCCTGCAAGACGTAGCCAGAGCGAATGCGATATTAAAAGGACAGAGAACATTATTTGGTTCACCACCAAGACCAATCCTTAGAGACATACCCTACTACAAACCCGTAAGGCTGAATAATCGCTTACTTACGGTCCTCAAAAACGCGTATGAAATAAAACCCAAGGACATGGAAGAAGTGCTCACCGTCAAGGACCTAGGACCCGAAGTTCTTAGAGCTCTTTCACTAATTTCAGAACTAATATATAGAGAACCCCCCTCGCTCGAGGATCCGGTCACCACGCCGTACAGTCCGTTTAAGTATGCATTCGCGATTGGCGGTAAGGATGGCATACCTTACCCTGTAAAGAAGGAAGTGGCGGAGGCGGTGATTAAGGAGTTAGCGGAGCTAATTAAGAATTCAAAGTTAGGGAGCAAGGAACGCCTATTGGCCTTCAGGGCATTACGTAAGCTCGCACCAAAAGACGTTAGTTATGTGTAAGGAATTTATTAAATATAAATATAAAATGCAATTATGGTTCAGAAGTGTTAAACAACTTGAATAGTTGATTTAATTAAGACCAACGTACACTAGAGAAAAGTGGTGACGCACAATTGAGTACTGGCGAGCTCATACGCTATGCTTCGGGAATTATGGAGGGATTACCGTATAAATTAAGCGTATTCCCGGCGACGGTTATCGGCGGTTACGGTAATCCAAAGTCAGCAACTGTGAGGCTGAGCGTTGAATACCCACTAAAGAACACACTACTCAACATATCGGTCTCAGGAAAGAACCTCGCCGTCAGGAAGCTCCTATGGAAGGTCTCACTAGGTACCGTCACCCTAGTTAGGGAGTTTAAACCTCAAGTCATAATTAAATCTAATGACATATCATACGCATCGATAGTATTCGACATAGCACAGATCCTCAAAGAGCCAGGTAAATACGAGCTATCAATATCTTGCGAGTCTTCGGAGTCCGTAAGAATAGATGAGGTTGGCTTAATGGGGATAATCCCGTTGAAAGGTGCGAGTGTTTACCTAAATTACTGGGCAGGCGAGGCAATGATCGTGCCAGGCGAGTCCTACGAGCTTGAACTGAGGAACGTGACTGAAGGAGATGCAGGACTAGTAATGGTGTTCACAATACCCTCAAGGAACGCACCCATGGCAGTATACATCGGTGAAAAAAAGGTGGCTAATGTGGCGGGAATCGTAGGGACAGATGAAATCACGTTAAAGGAAGTTCAAGTACCCAAAGACGCAGTGATTAGAATAAGACACCTGAGAACAGGCGTTAACTACTACCCTAAGAGTATAACGTTACATGAGATAGTGTCATACATACCCTTATCCCCCGGACCCAGAATAGAGCTAGACGTGAGGTCTGATGGCGAAGACATTGAGGTGTGTCTAAGGAACACAGGTTCGTCCGTAGCATATAACGTAGTTGTCGTGGGAATATCGGGGGGCTTCATGGTTTTCAGGGAGGTTGTGGAGAGTATAATGCCGAACGAGGAAAAGAGCATGCTCTTCCGCGTCGCGAGGAAGATAATGTCGCCCTTTATCGTGAGGGCGGTATATTACGGTGTTTGGGGGCAGACCATAGTGAGCAAGCGGTTAAAGTAAGTGCAACGCCCTTATGAGCATGTCTAGGAGGAACGCTAACGACCCGACGAAGATAGCCACCTTAAGGTAAGACCTCAGCCTAGCTGCAGTGTCCTCGGCGGATTCCTTCCTCATACGTATGAGCATGATGACGGAGTGAATTATGATAATATCCGTTATTAGAGCAAGTACACAATAAACAACCCCGAATCCCAGCATTATTGGTAACGGCGATATAGCGACAACACTCAGTAATATAATGGACGCTACCATGGCTGCACAACGTATACCGAGTACCCTAGGCAGGGACTTCACGTTTCTCAGGGCGTCAGCCCTATAGTCCTCGATTGTTTTAACGATCTCTCTGCCAAGAAGCAGCAAGAACGCGTAGAGCGCTGGAAGAAGTGTTTGATAGATTAGCCCAAGCTTACCTAGTGGTTCAGACGCTGCTAAACCTCCGTATATTATGGAGGCAGCGCCTTCAAAGGCAACAACTACGTTACCTAGAAATCCGAGCTCCTTCAACTTGTAGGAATACGCGTAAAGCAGAGCAGTGTTTAGGATCACGAACACGAAGGAGATCAAGCCTGATTTAAGAGATAAGGTAATAGCTGCTAAGGCTAAGGCAACACTGAAAATAAGTGCCTCATCACGGCTAACAATCCCGGATGGAATTGGCCTGTAGGGTTTATTGACTGCGTCGACTTCAGCGTCAAAATAGTCGTTTATCACGTATCCTCCAGCAGCCGCCAGCATAACTGTCAGGACGGGGTATGCGGGGTTAATTACGTTGCCTCGTGTTTCAATGTAGATTGTTAACCAGCCTATTAAGGTAGTTATTACGGTGGCCAGCAGGTTGTGAGGCCTAGTTAATGTCACGTACGCCTTAACCTTCCTTATGGGTGTGAGGCTCATGTTAGGTTCTCCTCAAGTCCCCTGGACTTTAACACCTTCAATAGATCCTTTGAGACGTTATAGCAACCTACACCCCTCTCCAGTAAACCCAAGTCTATTAGCTTCCCTATGCATTTAGCGGGGTCATTAACCCTATAAAGACCGCGCAGTTCCCTTATCGCTATGAGCTCTCCTACAGAACGATGCTTAATAAAGTACTTAAGAACCCTCAGTGATTCCCGGTCTAGGCTCTTAAGCGCCTCTCTTAAGTCATCAGCGTCCATAGTAGTTGCCCTATCCCTTACTTTCCTGGGTTACCTTAAAATATGGTTTTTAGTTTTTAGTAGTAGTAGGTGTTCTGGTAATTATGCTCCGTGATGCGCAAGGCGCGTTCGCCTTTACATGCGCATACATTCTCAAACGGACATCCCCCACTGCAGTAGCTGAGCACCTCGCACTTCCCTGAGCACCTATTAATACATACTGGTTCGGACCTTGTACAGCAATGGCGGCCGAAGAGCCAGAGAAAGTCATCCAGTACGAGGGGATCTATGTTCGTGATCCTTGCAACATACTTATAGGCCTCCCTAACGGCGAATCTTAACTCTACGTCCTCATCCCAGCTGAATTCATCTCCATTCAGTATTTTCTGAAGTAATTGCTTGGAGGGCTCCACTATCCCGAGACGTAACGCTACCCTGACTAAGTGATTGTCTACGGGAACCTCAGCATTGTACGGGTCCTCGTAAGTAAAGAGACCTCTCCGTGAAATGAATTTAGCGTATAAGTATGCTTTCTTCTCAACGGGATCTGAGTACGCTTTGAATACCTTAAGCAGATCTATGAGGCCATAGCCTGGCATCCCTTTTAGTCTGTTCCTCGCCCTCTCTATGATGCGGCATACTTTTCCGTCGTAGAATTTAAGGAGTTTGATACCGATGTCCCTCAGTAGCTCGGCGCGAACGTCTGGATCCCAGATAGTTATTTTCTTATTATTAAGAGTTACGGAGAGCCATTCAGTAACTTCATCGGTGGTTATTCTCGAAAGGCGCTCAGGTGAGAAGAACTCAGGGTCTGTAAGGAATTTCCTCATGCCTAATCTATAAAGAAGGTCTGCCCCATGAAAGAACTCACCATTAACGAATCCTTCAAAAGGTTGATAACGACTTGTCCTATGATCTAATGCGACCATACACAGGAAATATCTGAGAACGTACTCTGTGTCACTGTCTACTGGAGGGTAGTATCGCTCATCCGTAAAGTCATCTAGTTTTGTGTTCCTCACTAACTTACCCATGATTAAAGCAACATGCGCTATCTTTCCGTAATTTAGCCTCACACCATACGCAGGGAAGTCACTCAAGGTTCTCACCTAGGTACATCCCCTGGTATGTCTTATGGGGTGGCTTAACTAGTTTAATGAAAACCAGTTGTGCAACACGGGCACCTCTCTCAAGGGCAAACCCGTTGGGATTAATGATGTGGAGAAGGGCCTCACCCCTACCTACGTACCCGGGGTCCCAGACAGTGCACATGAGTACTACGCCTGAACGCAGTAACGTAGACCTAGGGAAGCACAACGCAACAGCATCTGAGGGGATCTCAACAACCTCATTGAACATTATCTTATACACGCCGGGTGGTAGGCTCCACACACCTTCGTCATCAGGTATGGGCGCATATCTCGGCAGGACACGCTTCCCGACACCAAGTACGAGCTTTCCTTCAATGCCATACACTTGTTTCACAGTGAGGTCAACACCGGCGGGCTGTATCTGTGTGTTTGGATCCATAAGCATCTTCACGAAGCTAGCGGCATCCATGCCGGGTATGGCCATGCGTTATCACTCAATCATTCCTAGATTCCTGAGTTATTGGTGTTTCGGGTTACTTAGAGGCTTTCCTAGCGCCGGGTACTTCACCGGTAGCTTTAACTTCAGTAGGAGTTCGCATAGCATGCAGTATCTTCTGCCAAACGCCATAGGTGACCCGCACAAAGGGCACTGAGGTAGCTCCTTAGTAGGGTAGGTTAAGGCTCTATTCTCAAGCAAGGCTCTTACGGTTCTATCATACCAGTCAAGCACCTTAAGTAAGGTTCCTGGACGCCTTCCCTCAACCTCGTGGAGATAGTCCCGAAGTTTAGCACGTAAGGTTGGGGCGTGAATTATGTAGGGGCAGTCCACCTCCTGGAACTTAAAACCGGTAGCGTATGCGTACGCTGTTATTTCGTACTCATATATTCTCCTCAAGGGCTTCACCCTCTTAACGAAGTACTTGCTTAGTGGCTTACTCAAGGGATGTAGCTGTATGAATCTAGCGAGATCTCCACGCATGAGGTCAGCGAGTACTGTCTGCACCTCATCATCAAGATTGTGCGCCGTTAACACACAATCATAGCCGTACATTAAGGCATAATGATTCATGATTCTCCTTCTTATAACGCCGCAGAATGTACACGGACTTACGTTAATCCTAAGCTCGCGCGCTCTTAGTACCAACTCTTCCAGAGTGTACCCGACGTAAGATTTGAAGGAGACTACATGTAATTCTATTCCGAGTTTGCGGGTCCTCTCCATTATCCATGATATATTTGATACGCGGTTATACCTTGGGATACCCTCTATTATGGTTATCACGCCAATAAGTCTGGGATCATGAATCCTAGCTATGGTATCCAATAATACGTAGCTATCCTTTCCTCCAGAAAGCGCTAATAACAGGCGATCATCTTCATTGAACATGTTGTTACGTATTATTTCAGCAGCAACTCTATTTACTAAGTCCTTACGTAGGCACTCAAGGCATAGCGCCTTACCTGTGTGTCGCTGCAGGAAAACTGCTGGATTAGTCCCGCACGCGTTGCAAGGTATCTGCGGTGACGTAACATTCACCTAGGTAGGTGTGTGTCATGCAACGGTAAAAATATTTTAGAGAGATGAGCCTTGAAAGCTGATGGGGGTGTTTAGTGCTATGGTTGACGCGTTAGTGAAGAAGCCGAGATTAATTAAGGCTAGGGGGATTGAAAC
>JALSOX010000007.1 GCA_026986255.1 Desulfurococcales archaeon | reverse complement strand
GAGGTTCTCGGACATCCTACCGGAACTCCGTGAGGGCGGGCCTAGGTGTAAGTTCCTATCCAACCAATACCTCTATAAGCATCAACTAGAGACGTTGAGAACTCTTGAGGAAGGCGGGAACGTAGTTCTAATATCTGGCACAGGATCCGGGAAAACTGAGGCGTGGGTGATACACGCGATAACAACGGGGAAGAGAGTACTTGCTATCTACCCAACGTTAGCATTATCACGGGATCAGATAGTGAGGATCAAGGAGTACTACGGCGCTATTAGCGCATCACAGCGTGTCGTCATCGTTGACGCCCCGGAATGTAGGCGATTAGGCAGAGATAATATTATAAGACGAATTAAGGCAGCGTCAATAGTGATAACGAATCCAGCATTCCTAATGAATGATTTGAAGAAAGCGGCGGTGAATCCACAGTCATCGTTACTTGCTGAGTTTGTAGGTGTTGTCGACATCATAGTTGTTGACGAGTTAGACTTCTATGGATCACATGGTGCGTCATTAATGGTAGCGATGATTGAAGTCATCACTAAGTTCCTACGCGCAAGTAAAGTCTCCCCCCAGGTAGTTGTCCTAACAGCTACGCTCGGGAACCCTAAGGAGTTCGCAGGCATTCTGGAGAAGATCACAGGTAGGGCAACAAAGATAATTCACGGGAAGCCCTTCAGGCTAAGGAACTGCGTGTATGTGATTCTGGGCAAGGACCTCGAGAAGTTAAGGGAGAAATTACTGAGACTAACTAGAGGTACGCACTTCTTCAAGCAGTACCGCGAATGGCTCGAAAACCCAGAGCTCTTCCACAGGAACGCGCACATCCTAGTCAAGGAGGCCCGCCGTTACGGCATCGACGTAAGCGTACCGTACTTTGACCCAGCAGAAATACTGAGTGAGTACTTACGGGATAACGTAGTCACAGTCGTCTTCGCCCCAAGCATCCGCATAGTTGATAAACTAGTGAAACGGGTAAGGTCACTACTCCCCCCTAACTTACGGCCCCTAATCCAGCCCCACCACCACCTGGTTCCAAAGGACGTCAGGGCCAAGATAGAGGAAAGCGCAGCGCACACACCACCTAAAGTTAAGGTTATTGTAACGGTAAGGACATTGTTGCAGGGAATTGACCTCCCCACGATAGGGAGGATAGTTCACTACGGATTACCTGTAGAAACCCGAGAATACTGGCAGAGGGAGGGAAGGAAAGGGAGACGCAGGGAGATGGGTGAGACCGAAACAATCATAATACCTGTGAGTCCATGGGATCGAGAAATCCTAGCGCTAGGTAAGGACGGTATTCGGTTCTTCGAGGGCCTCTCACTGGAGAAAGTTTACGTCATTAATGGGAACAAGTATGCTAAGTTATTCATTTCACTCTATAAGCTCTTCTCTAACATTAGCTTAGATCATGATGATATCGAGTTACTTAGCGAGTTGAAACTACTCGACTGGGTCAGCGGCAGGCCCTATCCCAACGAAAAAGCTGTTAAGATATGGAGGTACTTAAACTTCTATGAATTTGGCCCGCCTTACGGCATTCGAAGATTCATAGAGAGGAACGGTGAGTATGTAGAGCTAGAGCAGTCATCGCGTAGGGACCTGGTCGAAAGGTACCAAGCAGGTATGATAGATCATTCTGAGGATTCCTTCGTAGTGAAGTCGGGTTTTGATCGCATTATAGAGAAACCAATAGACAGCGCTTTACGCGACCCACCACCCTGGCTTTCTGAAGTTCTACCACATTACGAATCTGTTAAGGCGAAATGGGGTGAAAGATCAGATCTGCGTATGGATATCCTCACAGGCAGGCTAACCTCCTACGTTGAGGTAGCGCTCCACATCCCGGGCGAGGGTTTCGGAATACTAAGGGAAATGCCGCTTAGGGTTCTCTGGACTATCGAGTCACGGAACAAGTATAGGGTGGTTAAGGTCGGAAAAACCATACTGCAGTTATTCGAGAAAGCCACCCTAGAAATAAATTCTGATGTGGCAGGAAATTACACTGACCTGACACACGGTATTGTGAAGCAACTGGATCCGGACACCAATATCGACAAGTTAAAACTGGCCGCTGCCGCACTAAGGTTAGTCTTAAGGATTCACCCCAAGTACAGAATATCGTTCCGCGAGTTACGCATAGCTGTGTTCAAGCCCGTCGCGGGAGCACCTACTGTAGCGATGTGGGAACCAGAATCATCAGGAATACTCAGCGCTATAGATTGGCAGCACCTCATTAACGAGGTGAGCCGCATTAAACCGCCGGAAATATGGGTACAGCTGGTGGGGATGCTTGACCCAACGGCTAGGGATTATTTACTAGCTAATTCTCTAGAGTGGCGTGACGTTGTGAGGCTCTGTGCTTCCTTAATACGTAGAGTATGTGGGGTAGAGCCAGCCCTCATGAAGGGGGTGCGGGCTTGGATACCTAAGCCCTCAAGGAAACTCAACATATACGCAGTCGAGGTAATCCCCATAGGGAAGGACGAGTTCATGGTTGGGGTATTTGACGGGGAGAATGTTAACATCACCACAATAAAGGAGGCGGGCATACCTAGAACTGTTCGCCAGTGGCTAGTAAATACGCTGGAGAAAGTTATTGATGAGGACGCCGTAATAGTCACTACAACTAAGCTAGAGGAGTATGCCTTCGGAAGAACGGCTTCACTGCTACTTGATGAGTTGAAGAAGAATAACCGCATAATCAATCCCTTCGAGAAGCTCAAGGAAGTCATGGGAGAGGAATTCATTGACGTTGAGGAAATAGCTAGGGTCACGGGGGTAAGGGTACCTTCCCCCGCTACCTTCCGGAGAGGTGGTGAGGGCCCACAGGAACTTAGAGAGAGTGATGCCGAGTCTAACATGAAGTTCATCTTAAAAGTAACTTACGGTGCTTACCTACTCTGTAAGGCAATATCCCGGAAAAGTCAGGGTGGTGAAGGATGATGCGTGGTTGCCCGTGCTTTATATTTTCGATATTTTTGGAAACTGCACGGGCTTCCCCTTAGCCACCTCATCTGGTTCGGTGGTTCATTGAGGGCTGCGTTGGCGGGCATCACGGAGCCCGCCTTACGTAGTTGAAGCCGTCATCAGGCGTTAAGCCCTGACGACTCACCACGCAAAACACTAACCCATAAACATACTTAAAAATCCCCCCAGTCCCTACAAGAACCCAAGTACACAAATAAGCAAATAGTCTATGGAAGCTAGTTATTTCTCAATTATCTCAATATAGGGATTGTAGTTAGATAGGACGTTACTGATCCTACGCATGAGTTTATAGAGGTCGGTCGACCTCACAGGCGTTGATAGCGGTATTAACCTCAACGTAAATGTTAGTCGATTTCCTCCGATGGAGTTTATGGGTGTTCTGGTTTCATCCATTCTAAACGGTGTGCCTCTTACCGCATCCTTTATAACGCTTAGCATATCATCTAATGTTATGCTTTGAGGTTGGTCTATGCTTATCCTCATCATAACGCACGGCGTGTACTCTCTTATTAAGGCATTAACAAGTACTGAATTGGCTAGATACACCCTACTCCCGTAAAGGTCCTCCAGGACTGAATTGAAGGGCTCAATGTCAATTATTCTTCCTCTAATAGGCCTTATCTGGCCAGGCAAGTACACCTCTATCCACGTTCCTCGCGCATACTTCTGGAGCTGAATCGTTATGAACGCTGTGAATTCCCTTATCTCATAGTAGAATAAGATGAACAGCATTATACCTAAAGCTATGACGACGATATAGGGTGTTAGCGAAGCTGTTAGTGACTCAACAACGCCTAGTATGACGACAATTATTACTATTAGGTCCAGGATCCTTATTAGCATGGACTTCGTGCTGGCAGATATTATGCCTCTTTGACGTAGTGTCGAGACAAACCACGATATTAGGTAGCGAATTAGTAGCACTACCGCAACAAATATGAAGACATATATTATCCATTCCTCAAATGCTGAGGAGTTCGTTGCCCAACCCGTTAAGTTAAATAACTCAGGCATTTAAACGAACCCCCTAGCCCTTGAAAACCTTGACTACGTCGCTACTGCGGGATATGACCAGGAGTTGGTACCCGTTGAGCAAGACGTCATCCTTATGAGGAACTTTAAAGCCTGTTCCGTCGAAGATCAGCAGTATATCAACGTCCTCAGGAAGATCTAGATCCCTGATTCTCTTATTCACGACTTTATCGGTTTCGGAGAGCGTCAACATGAATAATTGGAAGTCCTTGAATGACGCAAGCTTTTTCGGCTCGTTAAGTGCCTCTAGGTAGGATCTGACAACATCCGCTATCACGGAAGGCAAGGTTATGGACACCCCGAGGTCTAATTGTGTGATTAGCTCGGCAACTTTGGGGTTCTTAACCCTTGCTAAGCGGAAGGGTATCTTGTAGAGCTTCGCAACGGTTAATGCAAAGATATTGACTTCATCCTTATCGGTGAGTGCGAGGACAGCGTCGAATTCACCCATGGAGATGTCAGTCGTGTATACGGAGACGTCAGTCGCGTCCTTATTAATTACCAACACGTCATATCGGCTGCTTAATGACGAGCACCGCTCCGGGCTTTTCTCGATAACTATTACCTGATTACGTTTTAGGTTAATGACCCTTAGCAACTCCTCAGTTACTCCCCCTCCCCCTATTATCAAGATTCTCAACTGCTCTCCCTAAGCTGATTATAATGACCCTAATTAATAATGCTTTGCTAAAGCGTTTGGCTTGTTTAGTGATAATGTGGAACTATTGACGTGTGAGAGCTATAGTCCTCCTTCCGAAGATCAGCGCCAGTAGCAAGAACACATTAAGGTACTCTATCCTCCCCATCAGCATGACTGCCGTTATTATTAGTTTAA
>JALSOX010000006.1 GCA_026986255.1 Desulfurococcales archaeon | reverse complement strand
CCGCCTAACATCTTAACGCTGAACCCATTAACCAGCAACGCAACCCTAACTCTAGGCCTAACGATGTCTTCAGGCTCCTTAAGCCCAAGCTCGCCCGCCTTAGGTCCCAGAGCCTTAATTAAGGCGTTAACAACGTCCCTAATCTTGACTACGTCCCGTTTGTCCCTACCGCTTCATTTTGTGTTTAGAATTGTAGTGAATTGTGTCTGCGGTAGGGACTTCCACCTCGCCCATAACCCTTTAGGTAGGGTTATGGGGTCATGGGTGGCCGTCGCCCGCAACGGCACGGCGGGCCCATCTACGAGGTTTGACCCTACGGGGCTTGGAGCGTGGCTCCCATCGCCCCGCAGGGCTCTGAAGTAAAGGTTCCAGGTGGCAACCACGTCACGATGCCATAGCTCTTCACCTATACTACATATACCTACTCTGGAGTCGTTGTTGTAGCTTATTGGAGCGTTATGTATCGGGCACAACTTAGAGGTGTTCTTCGGATTAACATAGATTAATGGTACACCGAGCTCCCGGGCCTTCTCCTTAATAGCTTTCTGCATGCCTCTAAAAGATGCCTGGAATATCCTGTGGCGTAGTTGTCCATCCCTTATCCTCTTAATCATATTGTTAGCTGGTTTCTTCCCTAGCTTCTCAAGAACAATAGCGTACCGCTTCTCATAGGCAACTCTAACTATTATGTTCGCTATCTTCCACTTGATATCACTCTTTTTCTTCCTCTCCCTAAGCTTCCTCATAACCTTCCTCTTAATCCTTGACCTCCCACCATATAGTTTATCGTATCTCTCTTGTATACTCTTCCTACGGTAATAGTATCCGAGGATCAGTTTCTCGGTATCGGTTTCGAATAGATAAGCTATTCCGTCAACTAGTATTGTAACATTATTCTCATTAACGTCAACTGATATGTAGCCTTTCGGCTTATACTCTTCAACCTCTTTAACGAATGTTAGGTGGATTACGAGCTGTCTGCTCCTCTTATCTAGCTTTATCTTTGCTTCACTTGCTAGTCTCCATCCACGGTTAATGTATCTACAATACTGTTTGTGAGGGTCAAAGTCTACTGTAATCCATCCCTTATGAGTGGCTATCTTGATTGAAGTATATCCACTAGGCTTCCACAGGTGGTCGTCAAGCCAGATACTAACTCTTCTAACCTCTGGGTACTCTCTCTCGACTAGGCCGAGCTTCTTTAGCCTTAGGAAGCTCTTAGCCCTAGTACTGACGTCCTGGCAGGCCGTGTAGACGTAATGCGATGGCAGATGTGAGTAAAGGTTTCTCATTTCACGGTACTTTAATGCTTTGAGTCTTGTGAAGCTCTTAACGTTGTTCCTAAGAGCGTACATGACCAACTGCTCTACCATGTTACGGTACATGCCCTCAAGCTCAGTGAAAACCCTAAACACCTTCCTAGGAAGCTTCACACTTCTAACTATGACTGTTCTCGCTATTCTAACCATTCTTCTCAACCTCTTCTAGGAGTTTTTTGAAGCCTTGAACCAAGCGTTTCTTCTTATGGCTTCTCATACCGTAGAGCTTACCAGCAAATGATGTAACGATTGCTATCAAGTCCTCTATAAGCTCCTGATAAGCATCCTTAGGCTCCTCTCCATAAGCAACCTCTATTCTAACACCATATTGTTTAAAGAAGTACTCCAAGTACTTGAAACCAAATCTAGTCAGCCTATCCCTGTACGTAATTACAACGACATCCACTTGCCTATTAACCACGTAGTTGAAGAGCTTCAATAAACCTTTGCGGTCAGTCTTCAACCCGCTGGCTACATCGCTTAGAACATCTACTACCCTATAGCCTTTAGCACTACAATACTGCGTGAGGTACTGTATCTGCCTCTCTAGGTCGCTTTTCTGGTCGCTAGAGCTTACACGAGCATAGATAACAGCTCTTACCTCTCTTACTTCCTCTTTCCCGCTTATAATCTTCTCAACCTCGCTCTCTGGTATCATCCACCTACCAGTAGGCGTCCTAACTGCTCTAATCTTACCCGAGTAAATCCATCTCTTCAAAGTAATGAAGCTAATACCAAGGCGCTTACAAGCCTCTCTAGGTGGTAGTAGTCTCTCGGTCATCAGCTATTCTCCGATACAAAAAGATACACTATGAAATATTTAAAATGTTTCTGCCCCTCAACCTCTACGTGGTCGCGGCCGATTAAGTCACGCACTCTTCCGTGGAGCCTTACCTTAACCTTCAAGGGTCATCAGGAATTAATATTATGGTACCCTATAAAACTTATAAGTCTGTTATTGATTATGTGAATATTAACGGTAAGTAAAGCATTACTAACATAGAGGCGTCAGCGATGCCCGCACGACTGGGAAGTAGTCCCCTGCACGCAACACCGCACATAACGGTCATAGCTTTCAAGGGTGTGGAGGACGAGGTGCTGACGCACGTAGCTGAGAACCTCGCTAAAGCATTCTCTGCTAAGTTAAGCGTGATTAAAACGCCTAAGGAGGCCCTCCGCGACTGCCTCAACACGGTGCGGGGACAGCTGAACGCGTCTAGGGTGCTAAGGCTAGTGGCTGGGCTCCGCGACCTCTCAGGTAGGGGAGGCATCGCGTTAGGGTTAGTACCCGATGACGCTTACGTCGAGGGACTGAATTTCGTCTTTGGACTAGCATCCCAGTATCAAGCCACCGCGGTGGTGTTCTTGGAGCGCCTCAAGGATAGGTACGGGTTGCCTAAGGGTATGAGTGGGTACGTCGACACCGACACATACTTAGGGAGGGTGCTTAAGGAAGTAATGCACGAGTTAGGGCATGTGTTTGGCTTAGATCACTGCCCAAATAAGAGGTGCGTGATGACTTTCAGCAACAGCATAATGGACACCGACGTAAAGGAATGGAGGTACTGTCAAGCCTGCGCTGAGCGGTTGAGGGCTTCGGGCGTGAGGATTAGTGAGGACTACATCCTCGAGACCTAAGCCAAGTTAAGAGTAGATCAAAAAGGATGACCCCTTAAGCCCTGCTGAGACCATCACAGGATCTTATCAAGTATTTCCTCCAAGTCCTTCTCGAGCTTGGGCCTCGGCCGCCACATCACGTGTACTGCCTGCACGCCCTGCTTCTTCAGTTCCTTATAGAAGTACTCTAAACCAACGTTAACGATCTTGACCTCCGACTTGAACAGCTCAAGTATCTTCTCCACGTTACTCATCGCGATCACCTCCTACCAACCAGGAATTTCTCGTAGAACGACTTAACTAACGCCTCATCAGTCCTCCCAGTTACTATCATAGCTGCGGTGAGCGCCATCAACGCGTTCGTCGGTAGCACTATGACTCCGGCCTCCCTAAGCTTCCTCTCCTGCTCAGCCGCGTTCTGAGGGTCTTCATTAGTCCCTAGGACGTGTGCGAGCACCACTAGGTGCCTTCCACCCTCCTTAGCTATCTCCTTAGCCCTCCTTATAGCGTCTAGGTGGGCTCCGGCCGGATCCGGGTGTGAGCCGTACCCTATCACCATGTCCAGCATCAGGACAGCCGCTTCAGGGTCCTTAGCCTCCTCCACGATTCTCTGAATCCTTATGGTCGGGTCTATCATCGGGTGCGCCCTGCCCGCGGTGAATTCCTCCTCGCCGAGGTCAATGACGGAGTTCTCCTTACTCTTCCACGGGTCGGGTAACCGGTAGTCCTTATTGAGTGGTGTATTGGACCACACATCACCCAGTAGCTCCTGGAATATCACTAGTGATTCATACGTTAACGTGCCGCCCGTGAAGAGGCCCCTAAGGTACTTCTGCCCCTCACTTAACTTACTTGCCTCAGTCTCAGCTATCTTCACCACCTCCTCAGGCGGCAGGAAGACTTTCCTCACCGCCTCCCTGTATAGGTCTTCGCTAACCATCCTCACAGCCTCTAGCGCGGCTGCGTGCAGTGTTCTAGTCTGAACTAACCTGCCCTTAGCGGTTGCCGGTATCTCGTAGTCCCTACCGCCTATGAAGCACGTGACGTACTTTTTCTTCCCCTCATTAGCTATGAAGTTAATTATCTTATCCTGAACGTCTGGTGATGGCGGCTTAGACACTATCGTGATGACCTGCGTGTCTGGGTCAGCCTCGAAGGCCCTCATAGACAGCAACGTCATTATTCCCCCAACCGCGCTCTTAACGTCCCTCCCACCAACGCCTATTCCGTGAGTTATTCCTGAGCCCGCCCTAGATATCAGTACGCTGACTTCCTGAAGCCCTGTCCCGGCAGCAGCGACTATGCCTATAGGGCCACGGTTAACTACGTTCGCGAAGGCTACGGCGACGCCGTTAATTATCGATGTCCCTGCCTCAGGACCCATGACTAGTAAGCCGCGTTCAGCAGCGAACTTCTTCAGCTCTACCTCATCCTCTAGCGGCACGTGATCACTGAATAAGTGGACGTGGATCCCGCGCTCCAGGAACGGCTTGACCACTTCCTTAGCGTACTGCCCGGGGACGGAAACCAACGCTAGGTTAGCTCCGGGTAGGTGCTCGATCGCGGACTCGATGCTGTAGTAGTAGGTTTCGGCGGTGGTCGGGGCCGTCAGCATCTCCTCTACCTTACTTACGATTCCCTCAATATCCGCGCCATCCTCAGCCTTGACGGCTATGATCATGTCGTTCTCCCCAGCTTCCCTCCCTTCCTTCGTGAGGAGGCCTTGCTTCTCCAGTAACTCCTTATTGAGTTCGGTACCCATGACGACCGCGGCATCAATCACGCCAGGTAATTTTTTCGCCTCCTCACTTAGGTGGAGCAACTGAACGGAATCCCTGAAGAAGTTCTTCTTAACTACATTCCTAACTGTTGGCAAGTTAAGCACCAGATAAGATATGGTTCGCCAAGCAATTAAAGCACTACCCAGATTCTCTAGGTGGTGACTGAAGGAAGCTTAAAAATTCAGCAAGCAAGAGAGCACTGGCGCCGAACCTATGTGCG
>JALSOX010000005.1 GCA_026986255.1 Desulfurococcales archaeon | reverse complement strand
GTACAAGAGACTTGGAGACTTAGGTAAGGCCGCAGAGGAACTCAAAAGGAAGGCCACTAGCGCAGGTGGTGTTGGATTAGCGAAGTTCCTTGGCGCAACTCAGCCGAAGAAGGAATTAACTGTAGAGAAAGTTTACGAGACACTCACTAGGGTAGCTCTAGCTACTGGCGAAGGGAGCCGAGACGTTAAGATAAACCTCATTGCAGGCTTAATCGCCGATGCTGACCCGCTTGAGGCGAGGTACTTAGTTAGGTTGATTGAGGGTAGGCTAAGGCTGGGTGTAGGGGACGCAACAGTAATGGATGCCTTAGCAATAACGTACGCCGGTAACCAGGCACTTAGGCCCGTAATAGAGCGTGCTTACAACATAAGGGCTGACCTAGGCGGTATAGCGAAGCTACTGGCGGAAAGAGGCGTGGATACGTTAAAGAACATTAAGCCCGAGGTCGGGATCCCAATAAGGCCAATGCTAGCTGAACGCTTAAATGACCCACACGAGATCCTCAGTAAGGTTGGTGGCAAGGCCTTAGTTGAGTATAAGTACGATGGTGAGAGAGGGCAGATCCATAAGAAGGGAGACACCGTAATCATATTCTCGAGGAGGCTGGAGAACATAACGCACCAGTATCCAGACGTGGTTGAGATGGTTAAGGAGAGAGTGAAGAGCAATGAAGCGATAATCGAAGGCGAGATCGTTGCCATAGATCCTGAAACTGGTGAGATGCGGCCATTCCAAGAGCTAATGCACAGAAAGAGAAAGCATGACATTCATGAGGCAGTGCGTGAGTATCCCGTGGCCGTATACCTCTTTGATGCCCTCTACAATGAGGGCGAGGACTTAACATTAAAACCAATACTGGAGCGCAGGAGGGTGCTAGCGAACATAATTGATGAGGGCGAACGATTCAGGATTGCTCAACACATAATAACCGATGACGTAGACGAGCTAGAGAAGTTCTTCCTTAAGGCGATAGAGGACGGTGCAGAGGGCGTTATGGTTAAGGCAATACACAGCAACGCCATCTACCAAGCAGGGTCGCGTGGATGGTTATGGATAAAGTATAAACGCGATTACAAGAGCGAGATGACGGATACCGTCGACTTAGTTGTGGTCGGCGCCTTCGCCGGGAAAGGGAAGCGCGCAGGTAAGTACGGCACATTACTGCTGGCCGCATACGACCCTGACCGCGACAAGTTCGTGACTGTGTGCAAGGTTGGCACGGGCTTCACCGATGCTGACTTAGAGGAAATGACTAGCATGTTTAAGGACTACATAATACCTCATAAGCACCCGCGAGTCGAGTCAATAATGAAGCCTGATGTATGGCTCGTACCCAACTTCGTGGCTGAAATCATAGGTGCCGAGCTGACATTATCGCCGATACACACATGTTGTCGCGATGCTGTGAGGAAGGGAGTAGGTATCTCAATACGCTTCCCCAGATTCATAAGGTGGAGAACGGATAAGGGACCTGAGGAAGCGACTACTACCGAGGAGATTCTTGAAATGTACAGGCGTCAGTTAAAGAAGCTTGAGGAGAAGGCCTGAACAGGGATTTTAATGAATGTAGTAATGCTCAAGTTGCCCTCTATCTTGTATAGTATATTAGTGCCTCAGCCCCGATTGTCTGCCCAGGCAGGTTCCTCCTGAACACCGCTATGACGACGTTGTTCTTCCCGCGTGCATGCACCCTAATTACCTTGCCGATATACTTGTTACCATATTTATCCTTAACTAGGACCTTAGCGCCTACTAGGTTGTCTACGCGCTTCTTTATGCTTTCAATAACCTTGATGAGTACCTGCCTGGGGTACTGTGTGTTACTACCTCTACGGTAACCTAATATAATGCCTACCCCTAGTTCCAGTATCCTCGTTTCCTCCTGACCCATCGCCTATACCCCACAACTAGTTTGAAGCGCCTTTATAAGCTTCTGTCGCTACAAATATTTACTTTTAAACCATGTACTCAATACGATGTTGCGGCATGCGGTTCATATGTGACTCGATGCTGGGCGACGTAGCTAGGTGGCTTAGACTGCTTGGGTACGATACCCTTTACTCACGCAACTACGAGGACTGGGAAATTCTGCGTATTGCTCAGAAGGACAGTCGGGTAATACTGACGAGGGACGTAGGTCTTTTCAGGAGGGCACGCAGGAAGAAGCTTGACGCAATACTTGTGGAGCATGCTCCCATAGAGGATATACTTGCCGAAATAGCGTTCCGGTCAGGCATTGACCTAGAGTTCAGTGCTTCCAGAACGAGGTGCCCCCACTGCAACGTTAAGCTTGTAAGCATCAGTAAGGCTGAAGCTCTCTCTCTAGTGAAGCCAGAAGTAGCCGTAAAGTATGATAGGTTCTGGTTATGCCCCAGATGTAGGCGGGTTTACTGGCAGGGAAACCACTGGAAAACAATAAGCGCTGTCCTAGAGAAAGCAAACAGGAAACTCCTGGAGCTGAGGGTGAGGAAGAGTGGAAGAGGTCGTAAACCCGGAGGAGCTTAGTTTAGAGGAAGGTATATTCCTTGTAAGGCTCGCTAGGGACGCCGTGTCGAGCTACCTTAAGAGCTGGAAAGTACCCTCAAGACCTCCTGAGACGCCGGAAACCCTTTTAAGGAAAGGCGCCGCATTCGTAACCCTTCTAAGGATAACACCGACGGGTGAGAGGGAGCTACGTGGATGCATAGGTTACGTGAAGGCAGCAGAGCCATTAGTTGACAGCGTGATTCATGCCGCGATAGCGGCAGCAACCGAGGACCCGCGCTTCCCTCCTTTAAGGACTTATGAGCTTCAGCACATAGTCTTCGAAGTCTCCATCCTCTCAAACCCGGAAATCGTGACGCTTCAAGGTAAGGACAGGGTTAAGGGCTTCGTTATAGGTAGGGACGGGTTAATAATAAGGGAGGGCTTCTACAGCGGCCTCCTCCTACCAGAGGTTCCCGTGGAGTATTGCTGGGATGAGGAGACCTTCCTCTCCGAGACGTGTATTAAGGCCGGATTACCGCCAGACTGCTGGTTAGATAGAGAGTCCGAGCTACTTAGGTTCAGCGCCGTAACCTTCAGGGAGGAACAACCAGGTGGGGCTGTAGTCAAACGTGACCTTAGGAAAGAATACGAGACTACGTGCACACATCTTTTCAGGGCGTAGCTAACCCATGCACTCGTTCAGGAAGCTGCGCACCTTCAATACCCGCTACTACCATCACCGCTTATAAGAAATTGCGGAGAAGAAACACTCCTAAGGGGCAGGGTTGGTTAAGGTTAAGCTAATAAGCTGGTCTGGGGGAAAGGTGAAGGATCCTAGGCGATTAATTGTTCTGGCAGCCAAGGTCTCAAGCGGGAAGCTTAGTGAGAAAGACCCCGACTATTACCTTGAGAAGTACCCCGACAGTAAGGTGAGGGACTGGATCCTACAATCCGTTAAGTTCCCGTCAGTTCAGGAGCACATAGTATTCACTTTTCTCATAGAGGACATATCCAGGGTAACGTCGCATCAGTTAATTAGGCATAGGATAGCGTCGTACACTCAGGAATCCCAGAGATACGCTAAGGTGAGTGACGGACCCGTCATACCTAGTTCCATAGAGTCATCCCCGCTATCTAAGAGGGTAAGGAACTTCATTAGTGAGGCATACGCCCTTTACGATGAACTTATCTCCTCAGGCATCCCGTACGAGGATGCTAGGTATATCTTGCCTCAGGCCGTCAAGACCAGGATACTCATGACGCTTAACCTCAGGGAGCTCCTACACATAGCTTGCTTGAGGCTTAGGAGTGAGGCCCAGTGGGAAATAAGGGAGCTAACGAAGAGAATGATTGAGGAGGCCTCTAAAGTAATACCGGAAATGCCCGAACTCGTGAGGAGGGTCTGCGGGGAGACCCTACAATGATACTATCGGATTTCGACCTACTCGCCTATATCAAGAGCAAAAGACTAGTAATAGAGCCTTTTGACAGCACCATAGTAAGAGAGAACGGCGTTGACCTTAGGATCGGAAATCAGATAGCGCGCCTAGTCCCTACGGGCGATGTGCTTGATACGGCCAACCCTAACATAGACCTTTCAAGGTTCTACAGGATTGAGTCAGGTGAATCCTTCATGATCCACCCCAACGAGAAGGTGCTACTTACTACGCTCGAGTACGTTGAGTTACCGGCAGACATCATGGCCTTCGTGGAACTCCGGAGCTCATTCGCCAGGCTAGGCCTGATGATGCCGCCAACAATAATTGATGCTGGATTTAAGGGGAACATAACCTTAGAGATTCAAGGATCCTCATTCCCTGTTAAGGTCTATGCCGGCCAGAGATTCGCTCACGTAATATTTGCTAAGACGCTGAATCCCGTCGAGAAACCTTACAGGGGACGTTACCAAGGACAGCGTGGAGTTACATTACCGAAACTCCCCGGACTAATGAATGGTTAAGGCGTCAGGGGGCTCCTAAGTCTTCACTAATCCGTGACCGCCACACACATCATCCGCCACGTCATAAATCTAACTGCGGAGTTCTTGAACGTTAATCCGCAGTACGGCTCCATGGCTATACGATCTTCTTTGCTTTTCTCTCCCTCACTTCCTCCAGCTCTTCCGCGAACTCCTTAGCGACATTGTTGAAGGCCTTAGTAAGTATACCCTCATCAAACTCCTCAAGAACTCTCCGCAGGAACTTGAGGGCGCAACGCTTACTGTGGAACGCATACTCCTTTTCACCAATAACTAATGTGACACCCTGCCCCCGAGGAAACCTGCGTCCACACACAATACATTCTAGCTTCTCGGTCATTAACGGCACCACATCCTTATTTGCTTCAACAACATTTTATCTCTTCAGAGTGGGGGTCAGCGAAGTTGAATAGAGGGGGCAACGTAAGCGCAGACATTGTAGGGAGGTGCCTCGAACTTTTCGGTGAGTTAGGGGTAGCCCCATTTCCGCATCAGGTGATGGCATCAGAAGCAATAATTAACGGGTACAATGTAGTGATCTCCGCCCCAACGGGTAGCGGTAAGACTGAAGCCGCTGTCGTGCCGATCCTAGCGAAGATGTTGGAGGAGAGGGTTAAGCCCGTAGCGTTGCTATACATCACGCCACTTAGAGCCTTAATTAATGACCTCACGAAGAGGCTGAGGAGGATCTTCGAGCCCCAAGGCTTCGTAGTTGCTAGGAAACACGGCGATATCTCGATAAGGGAGCGGAAGGAGAGGCTCAGAAGGATACCGCACGTCCTGATAACGACTCCTGAAAGCCTAGAAATAGACTTGGATATGTCACCAACAATCCGTAATTACTTGAGGAACGTTCGGTGGGTCGTCATAGACGAGCTACATGAAATAGCCATCGCGAAGAGAGGGCTTCAACTGGCAATACTGCTTGAGCGATTACGTCGCATATCCGGGGACTTCCAAGTGGTTGCCTTATCCGCGACAATGCCCGATCCATTAAGTGTACTTGAGCCCTTCCTTGGTTCCTCCAAGCGTAAGGTCAAGGCCGTGATTGGGGGACGCAAGAGATACTCTATTAAGGTTATACGTGATCAGAACCTGAAAACCGCGCTGAGGGGTATCATATCGCAGTATATAGGTAGAGGAGAGAAAACAATAATATTCGTTAATTCACGTAGCTTGGCCGAGAGGATACATAGCTACCTGAGCGACCTCTCGAGGGTAGCGGTACACCACTCCTCAATCTCCGGCCACAATAAGGAGGAAGTAGAGCGTAAGCTAAAGGAGGGCGGAATAGATGTTGTAGTCGCGACGAAAACCCTAGAACTTGGCGTGGACGTGGGTAATGTTGATCGAATAGTGCATGTCGGCCCTCCAACATCTGTTACGTCACTACTCCAACGCGCAGGCCGCGCGGGTCACACCATGGGTAAGGTTAGTGAAGCCATAATCGTGACTGACAATGACCTTGATTACGTACTCTCGTTAGCGGTGAAGTCCTTAGCTGAGAGAGGTACGCTTGAGCCGCCGTCTAAATTGCCTTGCTTCATAGACGTAGTTGCTAGGGAGGCCATGGGGTGCGCACTGAGTAAAGAAGGAATCAGCGTGAGTGAGTTCCAATCAATAATCCACTCCATCCCGCCATGCAGAGACGTCAACACTAAAGATATTATAGAGCTACTTGAAGACAAAGGCATTATAAAAACAGTTAATGGCAAACTAAGCCTTGGCGGTTACTTCTTCAAGCTATGGAGCAAGGAAGGCGCTGGCGGCGACGTGAGGAAGTTCTTCTCGTTAATACCAAACAACGACGATAAATTCACAGTGAAGGTCGGCGACAAGGATATCGGGAGCCTCGACACGGCCTACGTAATGAAGTACCTGAGACCGTGGGACAGGGTCAAGATAGGGGGTAAAACATGGGACATAGTTAACATCGACGTCGTTCATAGGGTCGTAAACGTAAGGCCGGCTAAGGGTGAGGGTGAAATACCCTCGTGGCGTGGATCCCTGTTAAGTTACAGCAACTTAATAACCGAGCACCTCTTCTCATGCCTATGTAACTGCAACGCCTGCCAAGCATGTAACGATGATATACTTAATAGCGTAAGGACTGCTAACCATGTTAACCCAGAGATGTTCTGCGTAGATGAGAATCACGTGCTCTTGGAGAAGTACGAGGATATGACGGTGCTTTACGGTCCTCAGGGACATAAGTTCTTTGAGCTCCTCGGGTACGTGCTATCGTACATCGCCCTCTCCGGTGGCATGGGCGCAATTAAGCTGAAAGTCTCCCCTGTAGGCATAGCTGTTGAGGCTTTCGAAGATATCCTCAAGGCCGTTAAGGACATACCCCTGGAGCCGGACGACCTAGTTGAGGAGGCAATAAAGATTTCCCCGCAGTTCCAGATGAAGTTAAGGGAGCTGCTGCCAACGTTTGCCACCATGAAACACCCACTTGTGGTGAGGGAGGCGATCAGGCAAGTGCTTTGGGAGTTTGATGGTGGTGCAGGTAACGTAGAGAGGGTGAAGAGATTTCTACGCGGGGAGATCAGCATTAAACCTACCTGCGTGAGTGGGCTCTCCTCGATTGCCAAGTTCATACTTGATGCACCACCGCTTAGACCGTGGTACGGTGGCTCATGGCATGTCATAGCGGAGGCATTACGTGGCATGGCCCTCACAGTAGCGGAGATCTCGGAAATTACGGGTCTACCAGAAAAGTACGTTGAACGGAAGTTGAAGGCTATGCGCAGGTTCAGGGGGAACCTTCGAGTTGTCTACTTTTACGATACCTTCGACGGGCAACAGAGGTGGGCGCTTGCTGATGAATTACCTGAGTTAGCGTCTGATCTCTTTAAGGACTGTTTTAATGTAACGTCTAGAACCCCGTACGTTGTTACGGTGTACACTGATAGGTATGACTCAGGGAAGTCAATATTGGTCAGGCTTAACGATGGCTCCATTAATAGGTTATCCGAAGAAATAGATAGTTCTGAAATCTTCAAACTTAAGGTAAGTACAGTCTACGGAAACCGCTCTTTAGTTTACTACAACGTGCCTAAGAAGCTATTACACCTTCTCATACGAAACGCCGCGGCATACTTGGAGGGTGTTGGGGGATGCGAGTAATTCTACGTATTGAAATAATGGGTGTCTCTAGGGAAGGCTTCATAAAGCTTTACAGAGCCTGTAGAGAATATAATGTCCTTATAAAACGTACTGACCCGGCATCTAACGCGTTTCATGCGCGCATACATTTCGGTGGTTTAAGCGAAGGCAACCTAGGTAAGATTAAGGAACTTGTAAAGAGGATCGACCAGATATCTTCATACTGCGAGGTACTAGTTACCGCTATCATGCCTCATGAGGATTTACCGCGTTCAGAAACAATGCGAGAGCACGGGTGTCCTAGAAAAATTGAGAGGCACCTCAAGAAAATATGCGCTAAGTACGTCAGGAGTGCCCATGAAGGAAGAGGAGTACTTGAAGTTAATAGCGTCCCTACGCTCATTGTGTGTCGCCGACGAACCACCCAGATACTGCCGATCAAAGGGAGCGCTGACACATACTCACTAACATCCCCACCACTACCAGCACGCATCGCCTGCGTTGATGAAGGAAGTCTTGAAAAAATACTAAAGCAATTAAAGGATGCTGTTAGCCTACTACGGCAGTACTTCACATAATAAAGCAGTACCCGGTGATTTAAGATGAATGAGGCCTTAAATGATGCGGAGCGCATGGAACGCGCACTAGTGATTCAGAAATCCATACTTGCTGTTGTGAGTGGTATTGTACTAGCTATCATAACGCCCCTGATCCACGCCACCCTAGGAAGCCCAGATGGTGATGCATTACTACTTGGGCTTTACGTTGTGAGTTACTTCCCAATAACCTATATCCTATGTCGGCAAGCCACCCTTCACGGATGTTTAAAGAAGGCTATAACGCTTTACTACTCTTTGGAATTCATAGCTTGGGTTGCAGCTTACGAGATAATTGTTAGGTTCCTAGGATGACCGTTAAAACCAATGGGGGGACTCCATGAAGACCCTCCCTAGTAAGGTAGACGACGTTATGACGTGGTATGACGCCATAGCACCTTCTTATGATGAATTATATGGTGATGAACAATTACGCAAGTACAACCACATCTTCGCAGTTCTTCAGGCGCTTGGGAATCTTCCTCGTAGGGAAGACTTAGTAGTTATTGACGTTGGATGCGGGACGTCATTAATAGCTAAGGAATTAAGTAGATTGCTTACTGCGAGAACGTATTACTACGTGGGTATCGACCTTAGCTTGAATATCCTAGAAATAGCGAAGAGAAGGGTAAGCGAATTAGACGTAGTTTCGGACCTAGTTGCAGGGGATGCTGTTAGCCTACCTTTCCGAGGTGGGATAGCCGACATATTATTCTCAATATCCGTTTTCAGGTGCGAAGATCCCGTAGATAGCCTTGTTCAGGAGGCCATGCGCCTCTGCAGAGGTTCCGGGATAATGGCCTTCACCGTAGTTTGTGGTGAAGGGGTGCAGGAGGTTGCATGCTACGGAGGTTCAAACCTCTTCTATGAGAGCGCCATTAAGAGCGGGCGTGAACTCATACGAATAATTAAGTGCCGGCAACCCAAGAATAACACCGGTTCGAGGGAGGAACCGTGACAAGCGTTAAACCCAAGAACAGGTTATCGGCTTTGGATGTTGCTGTCCTAACCAAGGAGCTGGCAAGGATGATTACGAACTCCTTCATAGATAACATCTATTCTGTGGGCTCTTCTAAGGACGCTCTCTTCTTGAAGGTAAGGACAAGAGATGGTAAGTTACTGTTCCTGCGCGCCGATCCTGGAGTTAGGGCAAACATAACGAAATACGTTGGTGAGAAGGGTCTTAGCGGGCGCGTGCCGATTTTTAGGAGATTCCTGAGGAACTCACGCATAGTGGAGGTACGTCAGCACGAGTTCGAGCGCATTATGGAGCTAGTGGTTAGCGGGGGAGGCGTGAAGTCTGGGGTATTGATAATAGAATTAATGCCTAGGGGCATAGTAGCGTTAGTGAATAAGGATTCAGGGAAGGTGCTCGTATCAACTGCCGACTTAACGGTTAAGGATCGGGTCGTGAGGCCAGGTAGGCCTTACATTTACCCGCCATCGCTTCCAAACCCCCTGAAAGAACCGCCTAGTAAGTGGCGCGAACTATTAGCAACGTCGAAGGGCTCCTTGGGCTCGGCCTTAATACGTGGGCTGGGCATACCGCCCGAGGTAGTTAACGAAGTGCTAAGCGAGGAGCTTCGTAGATTAAGCGCGGGTACCGTTAGCCTTGATGACGTAGCGAGGATACGTGAAATAATTGTGAAGTTCATAGCTAAGGTTCTGGAGGAGCCAAGCCCCGTAATAATTGAATGTGGCGGGAGGCCCGTAGCGTTTCACCCGTTCAAGCCAAGCGATGTCCCTGCCGCATGCCGTATCTTAAGTTACGAGTCCTTTAACGAGGCTATTGACGATTACTTCGCTGGGCTAGAAAGGGAGGTCGAGAAACGAAAGACACTCTTACCAGCCGACGCAGAGGTCGAGAGGATTAAGAGAACCATCGAAAACGCCCTCAATGAGTTGAAATCCCTCAAGGAACGCTGTGAGAAGTTAAGGAGGATCTTAACGGTGTTCGAGAGAAACTATCCGAAACTCGAGGGGATTTGGAAATGCGTCCACAACACTATTAGGGGGAGTGGGTGGGAACACGTTAAGGACTTCTGCCATGTGGATTCCTACAATCCTCGTAAAGGCGTATTCACCGTAACCATCGATGGTGTCGAAATTGAGCTTAGCGTCACTCAGGGCATTAACTCCACTTACTTCAACATGCGTAAAGAGTGCGGCAAGCTTGCAAAGAAGGTGGAGAGATCAAAGCAGGCAATAAAGGATCTTGAGAAGAAACTACGTGAAAAACTCTCTCGCATCGAGGAGGAACAGTCTAAAATCACGTTGCCCCTGAAAAGTGAATGGTATATGCACTTTCACTGGATCATCACATCAAATGGGTTCCTGGCAATAGGGGGTAGAAACGCGCAACAGAACGAGAAGGTCGTTAGGAAGTACTTAAACGATGACGACATCTTCCTTCACGCAGACATACATGGCGCTCCCGTCTTCGTAATTAAGTGCGGAGGGAAGCAACCGCCATCAGAAGACCTCTGGGAGGTTTCAGTGCTTGCTGTCTCCTACAGCAAGGCATGGCATGAAGGAGTTGCCGCCCTCGATGCGTACTGGGTTTGGGGAAAGCAAGTCAGTAAGTCGCCACCCCCCGGGCAGTACCTTCCAACAGGATCCTTCATGGTGTACGGCAAACGCAACTACATACGCGCCATACCGCTTGAGCTGGCGATAGGTGTGGAGATTCTTGAGAGTAAGTACTACACCATAATAGTGGGGCCGGAGGACTTAGTCCGTAAGAAATCCGCCGCTTACTTCGTATTAGTGCCGGGAGAAGAGCACCCAGCTAAGATAGCTGACGAATTTCTTGCATTCCTCAAAAATTTAAGGTACAGGTTAGGCGGGTTGAGTTCTGAAACCCTCCTTAAGTTCATTCCCGGCCCATCAAGGATTCTTAAAAAGGTTTCCAACTGTTAGGGCACCGTATTATTAGGTGTTAAACGATAAATGCCTTGGAACCAATCATAAATATGGTGTGAAATTGCGTGTGCTCTCCTTTGTAGATCGCTTCTACCCTAAGATTTCCCCTAACGACTTACTCACGCATGCCCGGGCACTAATGCGTGACCTCGCCCTCCGCATGCTTCCCGTGGTGAACGAATCGGGCACGCTTGTAGGGGTAATTGAGCGGAAGGAAGTGCTGACCCTCTCCTCGACCAGGTCAAACGCTCTGGTAAAGGACGTCATGGACACCCCCAGACTTACGTTTAAGCCAGACGAAGACGGTGAGAAGGCATTTAAGGTGATGATAGAGTTTGACGAGTGGTTCGTCCCTGTCACCAAGGAACCCTCGAACAAATACGTCGGTGTCCTGTCACTAACGTCTTACCTTAAGGAGGTACTTAACAAGGATCATCCTAAGCACAGCTTGAAGGCCGAGAACGTTATGACTACTGACGTGGAATACGTGTACCCAGACGACTTCATAAGCAAACTCTGGAGGAAAATGATTAAACTCAACTATAGTGGGTTCCCGGTAGTCAGGCGTAAGGACATGTACGTTGTAGGAATCATAACGCAGCATGACCTACTTCGTAAAGGATATACTAGGATAGAGCTGGAATCTGAGTCCGGCCCCAGACATGGGGCGAGGGTCAGTGAAGCTATGAGGTCCCCTCCAATAACTGTGAAGCCCTACACTAAGCTTGTGGAGGTGGCGATGATACTGGTTAGGAACGATATTGGACGCGTACCAGTAGTTAATGACAAGGGACAACTAATAGGGATCATAGATAGAAGTGATGCCTGCTCAGCTTATCTTAAATAGGCTTGTTTGGAGGTCTGAGAGGATTGGTTAAGGTATATGTATATAGAAGAATACGTGAGAGGAACCGCTGGTTACGCAGTGACGGAACCCCGAACTTCAATGACAGAATACATAAGAAGCCCTCCGAACTTCAACCAGTAATAGTACGGGACGTGCCTGTCGCCTCCGAGCAGACACCCATCCTAAAGATCACCGAGCTCATGTATGAATCGGGATACAGGATGATACCCATACTATCGTCAAAGGATCTCGTAAGCGGCGTGGTTACAGGTATGGACATCATTGACTACTTGGGTGGCGGACCTCGCTACAACATAATACTCAGCCGCAGCCTAAACTCCATCTACGACGCGCTAGACGTGCCCGTAGACAACGTAATGAGGAACAACCCAATAACGGTTTCAACCGACATGACCTTACCCCAACTACTCGAGGTAATGGTAAAGTACGGTATTGGAGCCGTACCTGTGACCGACAAGGATGGGAAGTACGTTGGGCTCATAACGGAGAGGTCACTAATAAAGTACTTAACAGGTAAGGTGACGGGCGTCCTAGTAAAGGATGTGATGACCGAGAACGTAATATACGTGACGACGGGCACGAGCCTCGGTAAAGCGATGAAAACCATGATAAACACTGGTGTGAGGAGGCTACCAGTAGTTAAGGACGGCGTCGTAGCAGGTATGCTGTCATGCAAGGATATAACAGGATTCATAGGTAGCCACAAGATATTCACGATACTGAAGCGAAAAACCATAGATGAGCTACTCAACCTTCCCGTCTCTGACATCATGCGTACGGAGGTCCTAACCATAAGCCCTGAGGCCGATATAGGTGAGGCTGCGTCAATAATGAACGTAAAGAAAGTAGGGTCACTACTGGTGATTCAGGAGGGTAGGCTAAAAGGGATAATTACGGCAAGGGACATCCTTTACGGCACGGTAGCTGGTTAACGGAGGTGTGGGTTATGCCGCCCCGCGTAGTTACGTACATGAGTAGCCCCGTAATAACCGCGTATAAGAACGACAACCTAGCACACGTAAGGAACCTAATGATGCGGCACCACATAGGCAAGGTAGTGATTACTGACAGCAACGGAAACGTCTCCGGAATAATAAGCAAGAGTGACTTCATAAGGATAGTCTATAATAGGAAGCGCTACATCAAACCATTATCCAACATCATGGCGTATGAAATCATGTCCTACCCAGTGTACGCGATACAGCCCGGCAGAACAATTAAGGCAGCAGCCCAAGCAATGCTGCGAAGGAACATAGGGTCGCTACTTGTTATAGAGAAGTCAAGGAAGCCTGTAGGCATAATAACTAAGGCCGACCTAATCAGGGCATACGCCGAGAGGTATCACGGGAAGGCGAAGGTGAATGACTTCATGGAACCGAAGGTCCCGACGGTTCAGAAAACACATAACCTTTACTATGTCATAGACCTCATGAATGAGACCCGCTTGGGCAAGGTAGTGGTTACTGAGGGCAATAAGCCTGTGGGAGTCATAACGAAGTCTGATATAATGTTCCTTAACATGGAAAGCGTGACACGTAAGAGAGTCAAGTACTACAAGCGCCCCGGAGTTACTGGGAGAGGCTTCGGTGGGGTCATACGTATATACACGTTACCGTTGGCTGGGGACATCATGACCCCCGACCCCATCACGATCAGGCCGAATGAGGACTTAGCGCACGCTGCCGACGTCATGGTAAAGAACGGTATAGGGACACTACCAGTTGTCGATGAGCATGATTACTTAGTGGGCATACTCACGAAGAAGCACATCATTCAAGCCATCAGGAGGATGTAATCATGGAGATAGACCTCATAACCATCATGGAGGTAGGGGCCAAGGATTTTCTACGCGTTCATAAGAACGACTCACTTTACAACCTCATCAGGGTGTTAAGGAAGAGCGGCGCTGACAGGGCCGTTGTTTACGGAGAGGGCGGCGCTGAGGGCATGGTTACCCTGAAGGATATAGTATCTAAGATCGGGTCAGCAAGGAGCGCTAGGATACCCGTATCAACGCTACATGTCTCCTCAGTAATGAGTTACCCGCTAATCAAGTTGCCTCACGACACGAGCGTGGCGAAGGCTGCCCGCGTAATGCTTGAGAACGGCATCAGTAGCGTGCCCGCGGAGAAGGAGGGCGAGGTGGTCGCACTCTTCAGTAAGTGGGACATTGCAAGGCTACTTCGTGAAGACGACACGTCAATAACAGAGATCATGACATCATCAGTTACCAGAGTTTCGGAGACCGATTCACTCATTATGGTGAGGAGGCTCATGATAGATAAAGGCCTCTCAACGCTGCCGGTAATTAACCCAACCAGTAATGAGGTGGTGGGCATAGTTACGTTAACCGAGCTTATGAACGCGCTCGTGGACATCATAGACGAGTTTGCCGACAGCGGCGGAAAGGATTTCCTGAGACGAGTTAGGGTCGGCGACATCATGCGCCCGCTTATCCCAGCGGTAGACCCGTCGGAAAGCATCGGTAAGGCGGCTGAGTTAATGGTGGAGAAGAACATACGTGGCGTGCTAGTCATGGAGGAAAACAGGGTCAAGGGTATCGTAACGTTAACTGACCTAACTCGATACGTGACCCTAAAGCTAGTTGCGTTGTGAATTGATCTAATATTACCCTAAAGCAACTCTAGAATCCTTTTCGCATCCTCCGCAATCTTCATTCCTGATGACGTACCTATCACATCTGCACCGACAAGGATAAACATCGCCGCATCCACGGCATTCCTTATCCCTCCGGACGCCTTAACCTTGATTCTATCCTCAACGAATCTCCGTATTAGAACCACGTCCCTCAGTGACGCTCCTCGCGCACCATACCCCGTGTTCGTCTTTATGAAGTCCGCTCCAGACTCCACGACGGATAGTGAGACCTTTCTTAATTCTTCGTCGCTTAATGCGCTTGTCTCAACTATTATCTTTATGCCTAGTCCGAGCTCGTGGGCGCGACCCACGACTTCCCGTAATTCATTCCCTAAAGCATCAAACCTACCGGACTTAACGTTTATCACGTTAATTACCACATCAATCTCCCTTCCGCCGCCCTCCGCTATAGTATCTATTTCTTTTAACTTGGACTCGACAGGCATGTAACCGTGGGGGAAACCTGCGACACCGGCTACGGGTGTTTTAGCGATGCTGGCCACGAACTGCACCATTGTTGGAGGTACTACTAGGCTTCTAAACCTGTATGGGTCGGACTCTTCAACGAATTTCTCGTAGTCCTTCCAGGACCTATCGTACTTAAGGAGTGTTTGATCGATACGCGCATTAATACCTGATAATATTACCTTCAATTCCCGAGTAACTTCTGCTGGCATGTTACGCAATCCAATCACCCGTCTCTATTTTCTCCGGTATGTATGTGTCCATGAGGAACCTTAATCCTTTGCTCGTTAAGGCTTCGATTTCGAGCTTAGCTTTCCTCTTAAGGAATATGTTTATCTCCTCTAGCCAACGCTTCGTCCTGAACCACTCGTAGGATTTCAGCTCCTTGGCCCTCTTTATGTCGGTGTCGGTTGCCTTGATTATGTAGTTCTTGCGTTCAGCCTCCGTAAGGTAGGGTTTCTTCTTTAACTTATCACTCCCGAATATGTCGACCATCGAAACCCCTAGGAAACGTGCTGAGGGCGTAGCTAACCGCTCACTTTCATATGATAAGGTTATTGAACCAACCTTGAACACGCTGTATATGTACCACCCGTATGGGTCGGCGTCGGTAAGTATGTAGATGGGCAGGCCTAACTCGTCACTAAGTCTCCTAACGAATCTTCGTGTGGCGCGGTCTGGCTGACCGGCGCTCGTTATCAGTAACGCCTTATACTTCTTCCAGAAACCTGCTCTGTGAAGTTGCTGGAACACAGCGTCCTTCTCTATTACTAGTACGAACTCCGCGTTAACGTCCTTGAACTCTATGAAGTCTGGTGTTGGTTCTATGGAGTACGCGCCGTGCCCCATCTTACTTAGGTCTATTATGTCGTCGCCGGACTTTATCCTCATGTCACCCACTACCTTACCTTTCTCTTTGCTTAGTATTAGCATCTCCTCACGCAACATATCTATGAGCACTTCGAGGTCACGTATCACTGAGTCAGATTCCTTCTGCTCGTCCCACGTGTTCTCCTCCCTTATCCTGCCGGTGGCTAAATCCCTGAACCTTATGGTGTGCTTACCTCTGTAGTAGAGATCCCTGATCGTTGGGTACTCATCATTCTTCAATGCCTCATGTATTATGCTCGCGATCAACACTGTTTGCATGAACTTCTTAGCTTCACCAGCATTCAGGAATGATCTCTTTAGCGTGGCGTCACCGATTCGAAGTAACCCCCTCTCAACGTCGAAAACTGTGTTGGCTAACGTCCTCTTCCTTATTACTAGCGTCGGTGCTTTCCCGGAGAGTATGTCCTTAACTAACTTCGAGAACGCCCTCTCTATTTTCTTGAGGGCTTTCTTCCGGGCCTTGACGTCTACTGCTGACATGTAGGACACCGCGCTCACCCCCTCACTCGATACTCACCACTACGTCCGATACTGAATTAATCTTGAATGACTTTAGCTTCATATTGAGCATCTTCAGGAGTTCCTTCTCAATCATTTCCTCCTTCACGTTACTGACGATTTTCGCTAAGCCTCTTGCGACGTCAGGTATGTACTTAGCGATCGCCACCGCCCTTTCAGCCTCTTCCTTTTCACGCTTTTTCTTTGAGAGGTAACGCTTCAGTCTGCGAGCGACTTCCCTTATGGCTAATTCTATTTCATGCTCGACCTCCGGCACGTCAGCCACCGACTCCTTACCCACGCCCTTGTAGGGCACCTTAGTGCTGCATATGTGCACTAGTATAACGAGTGGTGCTGGGAACGTCACGCCATAGTGGCTCCAATCAATCCTGTCCACGACCTTCCTAGCTACGTCAGCACCTTCATCATAGAGTAACGGTATCTTATTGGCGTACCTGTAGAGGACTGGGCGTTCCTCAGGCTGTATCTCACCACCGTAGGCTAGCCCGGCCTCAACTATGAATGCGTGGCCCTCATACACTGATGGTCTGCGGGTAACTGCGGTCACGAATTCTGGCTTTAGGATCGCCTTTAGGCCCACTTTAATTATCTCCTCCCCCACGTAGGAAAGGTGGTTGGCGCTCGGCGGCTTTATCTTGGCGTCACTCTTGATTACCCGGACTAACCTCTCAACGTCCTCTGTGCTTAGCTCATGCGGCTTCATATCGGGGAGTAGGCCAGCATTCTCTATTAACCTCCTCGCGGTTACCTCGCCGACGCTTTGGAACTCCTTTACGAGGAACTCTAGGAGTGTCTTGGTTTTCGTTGCTTTCAGCATCATCTTCATCATCTCTATGTCCACGCCCTTCGGATGGGGCTTCACTTCCCTTGGTGGGGGAGGCATTTTACGGGTGCTCCGCTCGAAGTAAGTTATCGTCCCGTCGGGATCCTCGAAGACTATTTCTGCGTATGGCGCGATTATTGCTGTTCGTTTGAGGTACTCGTAGATCTTAGATTTTGCTCGGGTCCAGTCGCCCTCCAGGTAAAGCTTAACTACTGTTCCGTGCCATCCATTATTCTTCCTGTAGACGCCCTTCTTGTGAATTATTGGGGTGTTTGTTTTGACGTCTATCGCTATGTTGAAGTAGTATATGTTCTTAGCGGTGATTGTGGAAGTTAGCACCTCAACGGATTTGCCGGTAGTCATCTGCCCGTAGAGTACGGCCATCTTAGCGCCAAGTCCGAACATCCCCCGAGTCTGCCTAAGGACGTACTTCGAGCTGTAGAGGAGCTGGCCAAACGCCCTAGGTACCTGGGCGGACGGTATCCCTATGCCGTTATCTTCGACGCTTACGCTGAATATGTTGTCCCTCTCAGCACTGACTTTCTGTAAGATCACTTTTATAGTTGGGTGTATGCCGTGAGGGTCCGTGGCATCCAACGCATTCTCGACTAACTCCCTCACCGCCTGGTATAGGGCCCTCGCTGGGTTGCTGAACCCCGCTAACTCCCTGTTCCTGTAGAAGAACTCGGAGGGGGTCAGCGCCCTGAACTTCTCAGCAGTAGCTTCAGATGCCACCCTCACACCACCTGAAATGTTAAGAGCAAAAATGCTTTTAAGCCATCAGCATGGTGAGATTATTATTTCTACTGTCATAACAGGCACGCCGCAATTATCGGTAAGAGTACCGTAACATCCCCGTAAAGGGTTACGTGCTTTCCTTCGGGCTTCAACTTACCCCACGTTATTGCTTCCCTAGTCTTAGCCCCGCTTAGGCTCCCGTCCCACTCCACCGCCGTAGTTATGTAGACGGAGTAGTCTAGGCCCTCCTTGAATTGGTTCCACCATATCGTGTGGTGCTTGCTTATCCCGCCGCCTAAGCATAGCGCCATGCTCTTCCTGGATGAGAAGACTGCATCGGAGAGTTCCTGCATGTCCTTGAATAAGTTTATCTTAAGTCCCGTGAACTGTGACTGGATGAAGAGGTTCGTTCCGAACGCGCCGTCAATTATGCCTGGCACGTATACCTTAGTGCCGGAGCGG
>JALSOX010000004.1 GCA_026986255.1 Desulfurococcales archaeon | reverse complement strand
GAGGGTGTTCCTGAACTAGGATCCGCAATTAGTATATCCAAGCAGGGTCAACCTCCGAGAAAACGCTAGGAGAACCGGATTTCCGTAAGAGATTGCTTCCTTTACTTACTATCCTTCCCGCAACGCGTTTCATAATTTCGTGAATGGGTGATGTTTATTATTTACTTGATTCAAAAGTTACTTGGTGGGGGACATGTTGTTATTTGATTGGGGTACTTACAACTCACTACACACCCTTAGTAAGGCTGCTACCCTCGGCATGAAGTTAACGGAGATACCCCCAGCCGACTTTTCAAGGAGAAGTAGAGGGCTTGAGTACTTTGAGTCATACCGGGAATTTGCTAGTAAGGCGTTTACCACGGTAACCGCGCACGCACCATACTACAACGTCGTGTCGTTCAGTAACTCGGTTAGCGAAAGAGTACTGAAGGCTATGAGGGCGGCTCTAAGGAATGCCGCGCTCGCCGGGGCTGAGGTGTTCAACATCCATTTAGGTTGGAAGGCCTTCGGAGGTGATAGAGACATAGAGCTTGCCTCAGAGTTCACTAAGGAGCTGCTTAAGGACGCGCCACAGAACATCTACATATCATTAGAGACAACATATACTAAAAGGCAGTTAGGAAGCATCGATGAGATAAGAGCGATAATAGAGTCCATAGGTAGTGATAGAGTGATAATATCGCTCCAGCTTGAGAACGTGTTCATGTATGAAACCGGTGTTGACGAGCACGGGAACTTCCACAGGGCCGATGCTGAGGCAAATATGGCTTTCTGGACGAACATACTTAAGAAAGCGTTGCCATTGAGTCGAGGATTCCTGAGCTTAAGGTTCGCACAGGTAACCGGCATATACTTTGGGCGTCGATTACTGAAGAAGAGGGTGCCGCTAGGTAAGGGTTATCCCAGCGTAGGTCCCCTAGCTGAAGCCCTAGCAAGGTTCATGATTAAGGAAGTACGCGAAAAGGAACTGCCGTTGAGGATGCACCTAATCTACACAGGCGTGCCTGAAACTAAGTATGAGGATTCCATAGCGCTATACGCGGAAATCATGAAGAGGGTGGTTCAACACCTGTAAAAGTGAAAGTCGCGATACCGGGTTTTTCCTCAGTCTAATGTTTAAGAGTAATTAGCCTCCCCATCCTCCCCTTACCGGCAGGTCGTTGAGGAATGACTGGAGCACGTTTACTGCTCAAGCCCAGGGAGTATCAGGTTGAGGCTCTTAAGTGGGCACTTACCCGTGACGGCGCTGTACTGGGGCTACCTACGGGTTCAGGGAAGACTCTGATAGCTGTAATGTGGGTTAGGGAGCTACTCTCTAAGCGTAGAGCAAGGAAGGTATTGATCCTTGAGCCAACCAGGGTGCTGGTGGAGCAGGTTTCTAAGTACTTTAGGGATGTAGCTAACTTGAAGGCTGTCCCCATATATGGTGTAGTGCCTAAGAAACATAGGGTAACGTTATGGCGTAAAGCGGTAATAGCGGTGGCAACTCCCGAAACAGCCCTAAACGACATTAGTGAAGTTACGGATTCCGGATACGATGCGATCGTAGTTGATGAGTGCCACCATACCACAGGTAAGGACGCGTATGCAGAGTTCATTCGTGCTACAAGGAATTTATTCAAAAAGAAGTTAGGGCTCAGCGCCTACATACCGCCAAGCAGGGCAGCCGAGATAAAGGAGTACATAGGGGAAATAAGGGTCTGGAGTTGGGACGATCCGCGAATAAAGCCCTACGTCCCACGATGGATAGGTGAAGTCTACGAGGCCGAGCTGAACGACGCCGAAGAGAAATTGCTGCAGGAGCTAGAGAGGAAGAGGAATAACTTAACTGGTAGGGAAAGGGGCTTAGTTCAACTAGCGATAAGGTGGTTCGTAAGGGACGGCGCTCTCGCGTTAGCGGAGAGTTTAAAGAAACCCACGAAACTGGCCAACTTGTTGCAGGACGTTAATTCTCTCTTAACGACCGGTGTTAGACCGGCCCATAAGATGGACTCGCTAGTGAGGGTTCTTAGGGATCATGAGGGCTTCCGCAAAGCCATAATATTCATAGAGAGGGTTGCGGTAGCGAAGTATGTCGCCTCAGAATTGAGGATGTATAATTCTGTGCTAGTATGCGGGAAATCAAACATCGAGGCGAACATAAGGGAAGTGCTAAGGAGGGTTAAGTCCGGCGCCGTCAAGGTGATGGTATCAACGAGTGCTGGAGAGGAAGGCTTAGACCTACCTGAGGCAGACCTCCTGGTAATCTGGAGCAGCGTTGCCAGCCCACTAAGGTTCATTCAGAGGCATGGCCGGATACTCAGGGCAACATCCGTGCAAGGACCACCAAAATTTGTGGCCTACATCATAACTCCCCACACTATTGACACGGATAGCTTCGTGGACTCAATAGAGCAGGCACGGAAGGCTGGCGTTGATGTGCCAGTTAATGAGGAAGTCATCGAGGAACTCTGGAGGAGGACTACGCGGGCTAAGATACTTAGTGTCCTTGAGGAACAGCCCATGCCGCTGGAATGGTTAAAGGAGGTCCTGGAACTGCCGGAGGATGTATTGAGAGCTTCCCTCAGGAGAATGACGGAACACGGTGACGTGATTTACATCTATACACACCTAGGTAAAACGTACGCGGCAGTAGAGTCCCTTGATACTCTACAGAAGGAATTTAAGGAATACCTAGAGGTGGATCCCTCACTCAGCGTGAAGATCAAGGCATTCCTAGACGGAAACGCGCAGAGGGCCGTGAAAGGCACGTATGAGGTAACATCACGTCGCCTCAAAAGCATCCTAAGGAGAGGGGCGAGAATAAAAGCTATCTTAGCATCGACGGAAATCCCCCTCTCGGGAGGAGCATTCAAGTTAGTAAACCTTCACTACAGGTTCCCAATAGTGCGTGAAGAAGTACTGGACGTGGTGCTCCGAAACATATACTCGGTTAAGAAGTACTGCATGTAATTCCATCCTAAGATAAGGATAGAAAAGCCTAAAAACCACTCAAACACAAAGAGTACGGCGGCCCCGACCATAGCGGTGGGGAAACACCCGGACTCGTCAGATCCCGGAAGTTAAGCCCACCGCGTTGGGAGGGGCAGTGAGGTCCGCGAGGCCTCGCAGCTCCTCCCAAGTTGGGGTCCCGCCGTTTCTCCTCCTATTAAGAGTCTGCCACTTGCGCAATTACGTATGTCTCAGATGTGGATCCTGAATTGTCTTTTAAAGAGACATAAAGGCATAAAGTGTTAAAGCTTAAAAAACTGGCAATATAGCCATTTATTGGTGCCGCCGTAGCTCAGCCTGGTGGAGCGCCGGACTCATACGGCCCGCCCTGGGAGATCCGGAGGTCCGGGGTTCGAATCCCCGCGGCGGCACTACCCTCACAAAAATTCCCTACATTTGTAAAGGTCATTTCTGTGCTAACAGAACTCAAGGACAACGCTGAAGAAAACCTTAAATTCAAGATTAAAGTGAGTGTAAAACGGAGCCGGGTCGTCTAGCGGCCAAGGATGCGGGGCTCTGGCCCAATATATGGGGAGATCCCCCGTGACCGGGGTTCGAATCCCCGCCCGGCTACCACCTACTGTTTCCCGGCTCTCCTTACCTACTCCTGGATCGGGCAGTAGTACTTCAGAGACGTAACTTTATTGACTCTCAACTATAACTAATTAATGACCGGGATGAGATATGACTCCAATGGCGAGAGGTGAGCGGAACCATCCCTTTTGACCGGTTTCAGGACGCGGCGCACTTCAGCGCATGCGTGCTTTGTTTATCCGTGCCTGAAGCTCGTCTAAAAGCATTACTTTAAGCTCATATCTATGAACCCTAACTAAGTGTAAGTACATTCCTCGTTTCGTATAAGGTCCTCTGTTGCAGAGCCCGCAGTATAGTAGCCCTCTCCTCACATTCGTTGTCTCCTTAGCCACGGTGTCAATGGCTCCTAAGGCTATGTCAAGCATGGAAGGCCCGGTTATTGCCTGCAGCTTCTCTATGTCTAACTGTATACCTGAAGCGCGCCTAGCAGTAAACTCTATCAGCCTTTCCGCAAGTGATTCAATCCTGGACAACCTTACCCCCGCCCTCACTTAAACCACCTAAGGCAACTACTAATGCCGTGCAAAACATTTGGAGAACCAACCGCGGTTCAGGGTTCCGGTATATTTTGCTGAGCAACACCGAGTCACCGCGGCTTAGGTTTATCCCGAACACCCTCGTCATTAGGTTGAGAAGATTTAATGCATGCTTGCTTGATGCTACATTTTTGTCAATGAATTGCTTTAACTCTATCGCCCTGTGAAGTAACTCCAGGAATCCCAAATCATCGTACGTATCAATCCAAGCGTGATTTATTGCTTCAGATAGTTCGCTTGCAAGACCGTCTACGTAATAACCTGTATACAGTAATAATGCAATCTCGCCTGCCAAGGCCTTACTGATGGTTAGCAACTCGCTTGAGTACTCACTGTAGCCTAGCCGGCCCAGAATCCTAGCTGACGAGACAGCTATCACGAGGTTGTATGCTAACTCACCCACTAAAGCATCGTCAGCATAGTCACGATCGCTAACCCTTCCTGGGGTAATAGTTAAGGAAGCCATCCTAAGCCCCTAAGGTAATTCTCAGGTAATACCCCCATATAACGTGACCGCCACGTAATCACGTAGGGGAATACCAGACAATCACGTGCAGATTATTAACTATCTAAGATCCGAGACATGCCAGTATTAAGGGACTTACCTTATTTAAGGACATAACTACGGGTGAATAGGGTAGACCACGTTGAGTAACGAATGCCTCGCATATACTAAGGTACTGTCGATATCTTCCAGGAGGAAGTTTGAGCTCATACGCATAACTGATGAAGTAATTAAGGCTGTGAGGGAGTCCGGCATCAAGAACGGCCTAGTACTGGTCTTCGTACCTCATGCAACGGCGGCCATCATAGCTAATGAGTATGAACACAATATCGTTCAAGACTACATTGAGTGGGTACGAAGATACGTGCCGCAGGAGGGTGGGTGGAGGCACAACGTGATCGACGATAACGCCCATGCCCACATAGCATCAGCCATAATAGGACCATCACGAACATTCCCAATAGTTAACGGGGAAGTAATCCGCGGAACATGGCAGGAGATAATGGTCTTCGAACTTGACGGTCCACGATACAGGAGAAGGGTCATAATTCAAGTAGTTGGCTGTAAGTGAGGATTCCAATGAGAGCTTCCTTGAGGAACCATTTGTCCCTAGAGGGTCGCTCCCTGCACTTTAGGGTTGTTTGGGTCGCCTCTAGGGACCCCCTATAACTCCTTCTTGAAGGCTATGGGGTCAGGGGCGGCTGTCGGGCCCAACGACACGGGAACCCCATCTAGGCAGTGTTCAACGGGGCCTGGGGTAACGCCTCATCACCGCACGGCTCCAAGGAGAAGATTCCAGCAATCCACATGAATTCCTTCAACTAACCCTGAGCATGGCTTCTGCCCCAAGGAATTCCTTCCATAGCTTCTTACCCAGGTTAATTAAGTCATTGAGTAAGGTGCAAGTATTTTCCTCTCTGGATATTCTGCAGTAACTAGACGTAGCGCTCCCCTCACTCTCTCTTATTGTTACGCGAATGTTGGGTAGGCTAGGAATGCCCTCCCGCCCTCCTAAGAGGATGTAGAGGCTCCTTGAAGCTATTGATTTCGAGATGACCACCCTCGTTGGTAAGGCGTCATGCTTTGCAAGTACATCATAGAGATCGTTAAACCCCACGAGATTCAGTACCTTTAGGAAGTCCGCATTAATGCATTCCAGGTAGAACTCGCAGACGTGCTTCGTAATTCTTAAGTCAAGCAAGTGTTTTCCCTGGGAATCCACACTTACGAAGTAGGTGTCACCAGTCTTGCTGAACGAGGCTTTCGCACCCACATTCCTAGCCACTAATTCAATGACATCCCTTAGCTTACTTTCCTCGGTTAACCCCTCAGCTAAAACCCTCCTTATCATTGAGTGTCGACCACAGTGAAAGTGTGTGTCATGATAAAAATCCTTCTCAAGCCTTAATGAAAGAGTTGGCATCGTATCCGCATAACTTACCCAGAACTTCGAGAACACTTAACACTATGCTTTCCGGGTCATTACTGCATAGGTTTTCGCTTGACAATACTTGGAATCCCGTGATCCTATCCTCCCCGAGTACCGTAGAGGTCATGAATCGTAGCTTCATCTTCTGCAGCTCTATCCAGTCGGAAAGACATGATCTAGTACTGCCAATAGAGATACAGCTTAACTTGTTGAAGCATGAAGGTAAGCCCGGCAGGTCTCCGTAGACATCGGTTAGGCCCTCTTCCGATATGCATACTACTTTAATGTGTTTGAGAACCGTATGCTCCATTACTAGAGGCATTCCATTAACCCCTCCCTTAAAAGATTACTACCAAGGCAGTACTACTCAGGTAACCATCGATTTCTCCCAAGGAGCATCTCATAAGGCGTGTTCCTTTTCCCCGAAAATGTTACTATGGACTAGATTAGGGGCTTCAGCTCTGTTCCGCAATACGGGCATCTTCCGTGAAGCGCTCTGTGATCGCCGGAACAGAAGTAAACCCCCTCATCTCCCTTACTACACTTAGGGCAATAGTAAATAACGTCCTTCCCAACAATCATTCGCCTATTGCACACAGCGCACCTCTTTGTGGCCCATCCCAGGTGCCCACCCGCAGTTATGCCTTTCGGCGCACTCATACCCTATACCCCACCTACTACTGACGTTCGCTTAATAAGGTTCACCCCGGAAATAGCCGTGAGGATGGGCTCGCCAATAACATGCTAAGAAACTTTAATTCGTTTACGCACAGTATGCTTTAGGTTGGGAGAGATGACTATAGTGAAAATATGTGCTGTCGGTGACGTGCATGGCAGTAGGTACTTCAGCGTCTTCACCGCTTCCCTCAAAGCATTAGTTGGTTCCAAACCAGACGTTTTCATATTCGCGGGGGACATGGTTGATGAGGGCAGGGTTGATGACTTAGACCCCATACTCAAAGTGGTTCGGGAGAAGTTCCCTGGAACACCGATAGTGGCTGTCTTCGGTAACGAGGAGTATCACGAACTAGAAAATAAGTTCCTCAAAAGATACCCTGAGGTGATATGGCTTAACGACACGCCGGCAATACTCACACTAAATGGTGTTCGCGTCGGCTTCGTCGGCACTCGCGGGGCTTTAGAGAAGCTCACATTCTGGCAACGAAGGCATAAGCCTGAACTGGAGATAGTGTATAGAGAGAGACCTAAGGTAATTAAAAAGTTAATAGTGGAGGTGAGGAAGTACTCTGACCTGGTAATACTTATTTCGCACTACGCCCCAACATTTCTCACCGTGAAGGGCGAACCGGAGAAGGTTTACCCCTACATGGGTTCGAGAGACATGGAGAGAGTCATACGTGAGGTCAAACCGGAAATAGTGATTCATGCGCACGCACATAACGCCAGGAGAGTCGAAGCACTTCTTGATTCCGTACGCGTGTATAATGTCTCACTACCTGCTAGGAAGGGAATAACGCTTATAGAGGCGAGACCCAGGAGAACCCTGTTAACATTCGTCGGTGGTGACGTTGGGGCTACCAGTAAGCCTTGAGGAAATACCGGAGAGCATAGGTAGGTATCCCGTAATCACGTATTTACTGATAGGTGTGAACGTTGTGATATACTTAGTGCTTTCACAGGCTTACCAAATGTTCGGCTTTAGCAGTTATGATGATGTCCTTAAGGCTCTCGGTGCATACCCTTCCGATATACTTGATCCTACAAAGTTCTATAGGGTCTTCACATCGATGTTCCTGCATGCAAATATGCTTCACTTACTGGGTAATATGCTCTTCCTTTATGTTTTCGGAAGAGATGTAGAGAAAGTCATGGGCAGGGCCAGGTTTCTAGCATTCTACATAGTATGTGGTGTGATAGCAAACATCTTTAACACATTAAGCGTAGCAGTTTTACCTTCCTCATACTTACTGAGCAAGGTTCAGGAGTACATCTTGCCTTGGCTGATTCCGTCGGTGGGTGCGTCGGGAGCCATCAGCGGGGTGTTGGGTGCATACCTGATTCTATTCCCTAGGGCAAAGATAATAGCGATATTCTATTTCTTCCCTATACTAATGACTGCAGAGTTCTACATATTCATATGGTTCTTATATCAACTCATAATGGGGTTGACCCTGTGGAGCTCGGCAGGAGTGGCGTTCTGGGCTCACGTGGGAGGTTTCCTAGGAGGCATGGCGGCACTACCTATTTTCGTGGATAAAAAACTACTAAGGCTCGTAAGGAGGTATAGAGAATTTCTAAGACTTTATGGTGCCTATATATAATTACGTTTATGTTTAGTAGGGAATTAAACTAAGGTGTGTTTTATGATATACTTAGCATTCCTATGAAGAGGGGGACTGTGAGGAGGGGTATTAAATTATCAAACCTCCCTCTCCTGCACACCTCCCTATCAAGTTTCAGGAGTTTCAAGAAGTCGTCCCGACTCTTCATTACCGGCGCGTACTGAATTCCAGCTACATCCTTTAATAATATGGAGTACACGGTTACGGCTGCATCGTTTAGGCTTAATCCCTTCAGGTGCATATCTATGAACTTCTCTGCTAGTTCAGCTAAGCTGGTATGGCGTCTCGCGAAGTATGCTAGCGTGGCATAGTTCTTACCTATGGCATCAAGTAGATCTGTCAGGCTCATGTTCTCCATCCTTATGCGTCCCGGTGTTAAGTCGCTTAACGCTACAGCCCTGCCCAGCTTACCGCTAACGCCTCTCAGGGCCTCATAGACTAGTAGGGCGTCGTCCGGCCCACTATACATTAGCAGTCCCCTCAACCCCTTCGCGAAGGTGTTAATCGTGACTTTACCATCAAGTTTTATGGAATATGCAGCAGCTACGACCACAGGTATCATTATTAAGTGATAGTCAAGCATAGGAGAATCCGGGACTCTCTTCCTGTTGTCTCTGATGGCGTTGCTGATTAACTCACCGACCCCAGACTTGTTCAGGCTTGCCCTTCCTCGAGCTATGTCTGTCCCGAGCTCATGGGCCCTAGCATAGGAGGGAAGCGCGGATGTTAATGTTGCCATATACACGTGTAAGTCACCGTAGCATGTAGAGTATCTGTGGGGTGCCCCTGGTTTTACGTAGGAATACACGGCTAAGTCCGTAGCATCGATTAAGGCGCTAAGTGTCTGAAGCATGCTTAGGCACCTAAGCGTTATGTTAGTGATTACTGAAAATAACTGTTGTGGGCAACACCTTAAAATGATGTAAGGTACGCAACCTTAACTACGGTGGGGGGAGGTGCGCACAACGTATGAAGCAGCATTGTCAGCGCTACTATCACTGTTCTTTGTTTCCTACTACTCCGTACTAGGTATAGATGCTCGGATTCTTCCCTACTACGCCGGATTAACGGTGGTGCTTGCCTACGCGTTAATTGGGAGGAATGTAATGATTTGTGAACACTACGTTAGGGAGAGGGTGGTGAAGCCGATAGTGCTTGACGTGGATGGTGAATTGTTGCATCAAGAAGTAGAGTTCAGCATATCATATAAGAGTAAGATCATGATTAACATTGCCGGCGTATTAGTGCCTCTAGTATTCACGGCTTTGGGTGTCGCCATAATGCAGCTCCAGGGCACTCTAAACTTGAGGGCTTGGTTAATGCTTACCCTCTTCCTCATTGTCGCGTATAACAGGTTAACCCTCTTCATAAGGGGGAGAGGACTAGGGGTACCTATAGTTACTGGTGTGATAGTCACGGTGCTTACAATGCTCTCCGCAGTCTATGCGGGACTAGTAGAGCCTGGTTCAGCGTTCATGACGGCCTTCACAGCGTCGGTTCCAGCAGCTCTAGTAGGCATAGACGTCATCAACCTAAGGAATACGGCGATCTATAAAGCGAAGAAAGTAGTTGTGGGGGGTATGGGCGTGGCTGACGCGGTCTTTCTAATACCGGTGATGTCTTCCCTCATAGTCGGGAATATTACCTTACTTGCGGGTATGGCTTAAACGGTAGGTAGCTTTGTTTTAGGGATGCGCTGTATGTTCACGTTTAATTACTGTAATAATATCATTAATCATTGAGGATGATGTGTCCAAGGCAGGATCTGAGCCTGAGATGATGTAGACTCCCATGCCTGACTTCTTAACGAGGCTCAGTCAGTGAAGGTGTAGGGAAGCCCATGTTCCTTAAGGGCTTCCAGCACCACCTCAAGAACCTGAACAAGGTCGTGGGGATTACCTGATGTCAACGTTACCTCAATAGCTGGTCCCCCCTGCATACCTCCTCCTCCCTTAAGTACGGGGGCGACACGTGTCTGCGCGAGCAAGGTCTTCAGTAAGGTTTCGTGGCACGCGCACACGTAGAGGTAGGACCCGCCACTGCAACGGCACTCCTTTAAGTTCGCAAGTCCCTTCTTGAGCTCCCTAAGCGCTTGAGGTAACTTCGATGACAGCTCTGGAGGCGGGCTTATGATTAACTTGACGCTGAAGCAGTGGGACATGATTACTGAATCACCCTAACACCTTGCTCTGTTAACTTCTTCTTCAGGGTTCTCAACGTTTCGACATCTGGGACCTCTACGAGTACCTCCACGCGTGCGTATCCTGGCAGTATTTCCGGGCTTAACCTGTCGTGCCTCACATCTATTATGTTGCACCGGAGCTGCGAGATTACCTTTAGGGCATGTTCCAGGGTTCCAGGCACGTCTTTAAGCATTAACGTAACCTTAGCTATCCTCCCCTCAACCATTAGACCACGTAGAATTACCCTGTAAAGCGTTGTTAGGTCCGCGTTCCCACCACTAATTACAGCAACGACGTTCCTACCCTCGATTGCGTCAGGATCGCTCAGTAGTGCAGCAAGGGGTAGCGCGCCAGCACCCTCAGCGAGTAGCTTAGCTCTCTCAAGCATCAAGTACATTGCCCTAGCTATGTCATCTTCATTAACTAGCAGGACACCACTCACTAACTCCTTCATGATACGGAATGTTAGCCTACCTACGCTCTTAGTAACTACACCATCAGCTAGTGAGGGTGAGGGCGTTATGGTTATGGGGGCACCACGTTCTAACGCTTCCCTAAGTTTCGGCGCGCCTGCGGGCTCCACACCGTAAATCTTGACGTGGTCACCAACAGCGTTCTTCAACGCGATCGCTATACCCGATATAAGCCCGCCGCCCCCCACCGGGACAATGACTGCGTCAACCTGAGGTAAGTCCTCCCCTATCTCAAGCCCTATCGTTCCCTGACCAGCTATGACTAGAGGGTCATCGTAGGGATGTATGAAGTAGGCGCCAGTCTTCATGCTGATTTCGACGGCTCTCCTGTAAGCGTCGTCATACACCTTACCATGAAGTAGCACTTCAGCACCGTAAGACCTTGTTGAGATGATTTTGTATGGCGGGGCGGTTTCAGGCATAACTATCGTTGCCTTAACATCTAGTTCTCTAGCCGCGTATGCCACGCCCTGAGCGTGATTACCTGTCGATGCCGCTATCACGCCTCGCTCACGGGCTTCCGGCATTAGTGACCGGATCTTATTATAAGCCCCTCTGACCTTAAAGGATCCGGTCTTCTGCAGGTTCTCTAACTTCAAATAAACATTCTTCCCCGTTAACTTCGAGAAGTACGTTGAATGCGTTAGTGGTGTCCTATGAACAACGTTCCTTAGAGCTGAACTAGCATCTTTTATGAGCTCGAAAAGATCCTCAAACACCGTTCAGCGCACCCGCGTAAAAATCACGTCTGCGTTTAAATAAAATGATATGCTTCTCATTAATAACCTCCGTAAAACATAGACTTTAGGGAACATAATTGCGGGAAGTAAGTACTGAGGCAAAATTAAGGAACCTAATGCGTGAACTAGCCCATGATTTAGAGTGCGGAGACAGCGTTGAGATTAGGTTAGACACTCTGGATCTACTGAGCTTAGTCCCCGTGTACTCCGTTAAGAACGGATTATCCATGATCGATGCCCGTGAGGAAGGGCGCGGAGCCATAGTAGTGATTGAGAACAGGTTCGGTAAGAAGTGTGAGGAGCGTGGGGTGAGGCAGTGATGCCTGGAGGCGTTGACAGTACGGACTTAAAGATCTTGTCAGTGCTTCTCAGAAATGCTAGAACTCCCTACAGTCAGATAGCGAGGATGCTGAATCTAGGTGAGTCGACGATATACATGCGCGTAAGGAAGTTAATAGAGACGGGCGTGCTGCGTGCGTTCACGGTTGACGTTGATTTAAGTAAGTTGGGTTTCATCGTTCAAGCATTCGTTGACATCAGGGCAGAACCTAAGAGGATGGGGGACATATTAATGCAGTTGAAGAATATGCCCTGGGCGGTTGAGGTTTACGAGGTAAGTAGTGAGTATCCTATCACCGCGAGGATTATTGCTCGAGACAATATTGATCTATCGGAGAAAATAGATGCTGTGGCGAGGATAAACGGTGTTAAAGACATTCGCGTGCGATACGTTCTTAAGGTGATATCAAATCAGGTAAGCACGGAATTCTTGGCAAAGCTCCTCAAGACCTAGTTATAGGCTCCCCGATAAGTACTGGTCACTTCCTCAGTAAGGCAACTACCAGCTCAGCGAGGTACTCCGCCGGGTTAATGCCGGTTCCCTCCATAAACCCCAGCCAGTTAGGCATGGAGTTTACTTCGTAGATAACATAACCCCCCTCGAACTCACCTATGTCCACACCAGCATACAATAATTCAAGCCTCCTCGTAGCCTCAAGCGCTAACTCCTTAATTTCACGGTTGAGTTCAGCCCTCTCAACCCTTGCTCCCTGCGCTACATTAGTTTTCCAGCTCCCTTCCGGTGCGTAACGGTATATACCGCCTAGGACTTCGTCACCAACCACGAAGACCCGTATATCCCTGTTCACAGACCTTACGTATTTTTGAATCATTACTGGTTGATTATGTGAGATCCATACCTTAGCCACCATGTAAGCCACGTCAGGGTCGTCAGTGAGAACCGCACCATAACCCATACTACCCATTAAGGGCTTTATGACGCACTTACCCCACTCCCTAACGACGTTAACTACGACCACTAAGTCCTCAGTCACCACGGTATCCGGTATTGGTAGGCCGGCAGTTGACAGTAATTGCATAGACCTAAGCTTATCCCGTGCATTAAGTATGGATTCCGGCGAGTTAACTATAAGGGTCCCCGAGTCACGCATCTGCTTTAACACATCCACCCTCTTGAATATTGCCTCGGTTGACGTGACCATGCCTAACCCCCTGACTATGGCTGCGTCGACTTCAATTACTCGTCTTCCGTAGATTATGGCTGAAGTGCCCCGACCTATTACTGGCGTCATCCTGGATACTCTTAAGTATGTAGTATCGACGCCACGCTTCATTAACGCGACAAAGATTTGCCTAGTTGTACTGGGCGGTACGGGGACGTCATGTATGACAGCCACCTTCATAACTTCTGCTCCTTTCCCCTATTCTTCTCGTAAAAATTTAAGTTAAGCCGTTCTGTGAATTACTGAGGCATGAAGCCTTGAGTAATGCTGGCGACGTAAACATCTACTACTTATTGGCGTGGTTCGCGGGTTGCGGACTGCTTTCTTACGTAGTCACGGCTGCTGTGGTGAAGATTGAGGGGTCTAGGGGCTACTTAGCTCCGGATGCTCACAAACCAGGGAACCCACTCGTTCCCAAGTCAGGCGGGCCGGCCTTAATGGTGGTGTGCGGGGTTGCGGCCTTAGTGGCGCTTTACCTTAACCTGACCGTCGTTGCTGTATACATGTCCGCTATCCTACTTACCGGGTTTTTAGGGTTGGTGGATGATGTGAGGGGTATAGGTGCGGTAGCTAAGGTTGCGGTCTTCGCAACGCCAGCGTTAGTACCTGTTCTTGCCCATGCCTACGTCCCGAGACCTTACTTGCCGGTATTAAATGGTACGTTAAGGCTAACGATACTTTACCCACTCCTATTCATTGTAGGGTATAGCGTGGCCGCCAACGCGTTGAACATGGCTGACACGCATAATGGGGTCGCGCCGACCGCCTCGATAATAGTGTTGACTTCATTGCTGGTAGGCATGATCCTTGCCCCTAAGGTGGAGCCGCTCCCAGGAGCGCTTGTATTCCTCATGGCCAGCCTAGGGGGCCTAGTAGGGTACCTCCCCTTCAACAAGTACCCAGCTAAGGTATTTAATGGGAACTGCGGCTCCTTCCTCATGGGAGGGTTACTGGCTTCGGCAATGGCGCTTTGTCGTGAGGAGTTCCTGTTCATACTTCTGCTAATTCCGCTGGTTCTCAACGGCTTCAGCATACTTTCCTCAATAAAAGGCCTGAAGAACAAAGAACGAATAAAGGTGCGGCCAGCGGTGTTAGGCGATGATTGGCGAATAAGACCCTCAAGAAACCCGGAGGCTCCAGTAACGTTGGTTCAACTCCTCATACTTAAGGAGCCCCTTACAGAGAAGGAAATAGTCATTGCCTATACATTATTATTAATAATATCCGACGCAATCGCGCTGACCGTGTATTACGCCTTATCAATGATCTGATGACCGTGAGCAGGAATACTAGTGATCATCACGTTAGTCCTAATCCCCACTTCATTGCTTAGCTTAATGATCTCTGATGCGATATGCCTTGCCTTCTTAGCGCTGTCCACGAACCCATATACGGCTGGTCCCCAACTGCTTTGACCCACACCCAGTGCTCCAGACCTCTCCAGCATCCTCGCTAGCTCCTTGCTTTCGTCGCAGCAGAATATCCCTCCCTGATACTTACTAAAGTACTCGCCGGTGAGCACTTGTAGCTTAGTTAATGCCTTCGCGAAGGAGCGGTAGTCCCTAAGGGGTATTGCCGTTATTAACTTAGTGAATAACGCGTAAAGCATGTCCTGCTTTGGATGAGGCCTAACCTTACTGAGGATCGGTTCCTCATCCTTCTCGCTCAGTCCTCTCCTGCCTTGAGGTATGCACAGCACCACACGCCATTCTCTGGGAACGTTAAGGGAGAGCAGCAAATCAGGTCCCTCACCACTAGAAACCAGCCTACCTGTGTCAGCTACGAATCCTCCATTGAGGAAGGAGTACATCCCAACAGCGGAAACAGACCCTACACCGAGCCTACGTGCTAGTACGTCCACCGGCTCGTTGATCATGCCCAGCACCTCAAGGGCTTTCAGCAACGCCATGATAATCCTGGTCCTACTCCCTAACCCCACGTGGTGTTCAACATAACCGCTTAACGTAACGCTGACGCCGCTGATGTTGAGGGAAGCGAGTACCCACTGAATTAAGCCTCTAGATTCCTCTGTGGGGGCGCTTACCTGTATGCCTGAGTGCTCCTTCAGAGAGACATTAATAATTAGCTTTGGATTGCTTAGGCTAACGCCTAGGGAACCGTAGACGTAGGGAGGGTCGTAGAACCTGTAGAACCCTAAGTGAACCCTGTACCCAGCAATGACGGCGACTCCCCTACCCTTCCCAGACGACGTACTCTTCACCGCGCCAGCTCCTCAAATATGCTAGTAAAACTCTAGCCCATTTAAGTTTCCTTAACTTAACCGATGATGCGCGCGCCTCACGAGCCATGAAGGGCTTAGAGTACCGCCCCACAACCCCGCTGAAGTCGAAACCCACTAACCCGATACGTCGGGCGTTAAAGTAACTTGCTAGGTAAGCTGCCCGATCACCGTCAGTGAATCCCCCGAATATGCGTACCCTACTACTCACTAAGCACTGACTAGTTCCCACAACCCCCGTGCTCACCTCGAGTACCGAGGGAAGCGATGTAGTGAGTAACCGTATGTTATCTCCGTGCGCGTGCACCACAACCAACGTATCGCGAAGTAATTCCTCGAACCCCTGAACCCCGTCTAAGTCAGTTACAACTATATCTGGCCTCACACCAGAGTTTATGCAGCAGCGTGTGGCCCCATCAGCACAGATTATGACGTCATACGAGCTACGAACCTCCCGGCATTTAACGCATGAGGGCCCCGCCCCAACCACCAACGCTCTTGCCCCCTGAAGCATTGACCGTAGCAATCCGATGGGTTCCTCAGCATCCTCGATACGTGCAGAGAGCACGGCGTCAAGGAGCATGGCAGCAGTGCAGTCACTACCTTCATCAAAACCTAGATCCGAGCGGATAAAGGAGTATATATGCAGCCATGTTACCGGGTCTCTTAAGTCCACCCACCACACCCGCATAACTTACTTTTTCTGTCTAAACTCATTAAAGTGATGGTTTTCTGAGAGTTGTGTCAGGGTGAACGTGCCTTTGAAGCGGGTGATGCTGTGACACTGTCGGTAAGGGTGCGGGACTTGGTAAGAAGGTATCTTAGGTATGGCCTGCATGAGGGGATATGTGTCACAGTAGATGCTTTAGGTAGAGTAAACACCGCTCCTATGGGGGTAGAGATACTTGATAGAGGGTCTGAAGTGTGTGTCGTCATAAGGCCTTACCCCGAGACACGTACATCCATGAATCTACGTCAAGTCCCGGAGTTCACGTTAAACTTCACTCACGACCCGATTACCTTCTTTAATTCCTTATTTCACAAGCAATCCCTAACGCTACTTCCATCATATCATGTACGCCCACCTAGGCTGAGCGGCGGCATTGACTTAGTACTTGAGTGCGAGGTCAGGGCGCAGTATCGCGATGCGAGAGGGAGGGACATGGTCATTGGGTTCGTTATTGATGCGTACGAATGTGAGGGGTCGGGGATAGCTTATAGCCGGGGAGCCTCGGCAGTAATCGAGGCTTTAGTGTACCTAACTAAGTTAGCGGCCCTAGCAACAAGTATGTCCTGTGAAGAGAGGATGAAGTATTTCAGAAGAATAAGTAGAGCATGCTCGCTATCTATGAGGATAGGTAGCAAAGAATTAAGGCGCGTGTGTTCCGCAGTGCTTAGGCTCGCAGGGAACTATACCTGTTCAGATACCTCAGAAGCCCTCGGGAGAGGGTGGGAGAGTGGGTAAACTAGGTAGCGCGATCATTGTCGGAACAGCTGTCGGGCTACTCATGGGATTCATAGATACTTACGGCTACGCAGTCACAGGGTACACCACGTCAGAGCTATCCCCCATCATAGCGGCTGTGCTAACACTAATTCTCTTCACGGCGCTCCTCAAACGACGCCCCACACCGTTAGAGCACGTGGTCGCGGTTGCGATAGCCTCAGGCACCTCACTCTCAACAGCAATAACGTCGGGCATGTACATAACTTACACTATGCTTGGCGAAGTAGGTGACCCAAGAAAGCTAGCACTCCCTGACTGGCTACGTTTCGTTGGCCCGGAAGTGCAGGTGAGGTCAATCATCTTCTACCTCTTCGCAACGGCAGCATCAGCCTCAGGCATAGCGTTCTCCTTAGTATTCTTTAAGCACTTCACCGAGAAGGAAAAACTTCCGTTCCCTGTCGGGACTGCTGCCTCAGCAATGATTAGGTTGGCGTCACTACTTCCCAAGAAACAAGTAATTGCCCCGTTCACCTTGGGGCTTATCCTAGAACTAGCAGTAATCGCCTTAAACGTACCTTCCGTGGACCCCACACCGGCTCTTCAATCAGTACTGCCGGGTTCAGCGATAGCTATTTCATTGGATCTTTTCGTATTCCTACTGGCGCTATTAATACCCTTAAGTACATCCGTAGGTGTAGGCATAGGTAACCTACTAATGTACCTTATCCTAACCCCCGTATTCGTCGCGTCCGGAGTACTGGTGTCGACACCATTCATGCGTGCAGAGGACATGGCTGTTGCGGCGGCTCCCTTAACGGCCTCGACTATAATAGGGTTCTTAGTCGTAATTACTGCCTTCTATATGTTCTCTAGCAGGAAGGCGTTGCTGGCCACGTTCAGGTTCATAGCTATGAGTAACTACTTAAGTAAGAGGTTCGCGGTAGCCATAGCCTTAATGTCTGTCCCGGTTATTGTGGCGTGCCTAATGGGTGCCGTTACACAAAGGCTCCTTATGCTCGCACCAGCCTACATAGTGCTTCAATTCATAATTACCTTAGTAACGATCCGCGTCGTCGGGGAAGCCGGGACGGCTTCCCAATCTACGTTACCATTAGCGACTCTAGCCCTGTACGGTGCTGGTGCCCGGGGAGCCATGCCCTACGTACTCCTAGATCCCTACACGGGGGTACCGATGCCGCAGTTCATTGCCGGTGCCTCAATGAACGTGATGAAGGCTGGTAGAGCAGTTAATGTAGAACCTGAGGTACCGGCTTATTGGCTGGCGGTAGCTCTCCTCCTAGGTGCTCCAGTAACGTTCATGTATGGGCATATCCTCCTAAGTGTTTACGGTGTTAATTCACCGAAACTTAACTTGCTTAGGTGGGTGCCAGTAGTCATGTGGATGAAGGCAGTCTACCTTGGCGACGTGACTTCATTCAGCACGATAGCTGTGACCATGGGTGCGGTTCTAGCGGTAGCCTTGATACTTGCTTTGAGGGTACTCCGCTTAGGCGGTATATCATTGTTTGCCGTGCTCCTCGGCCTAACGCTGACGCCTGACCTGGGCTTACTCTTTCTGCTAGCCTCAGCCGTAAAGTACGTTGCTCTAAGGGTTGGGACGGATGTTTACGAGAGCCTCCTATATAACGCCTCCATAATGCTTGCTGGGGCAGGAGCGGGCGTCGCTACATCGGTAATCCTCTCACTTGCCGGGGTGGCTTAGGGTGAACTCGTCAGTGAGCTTCATCCTAATGACGGTGACTTACGTTGCCGCGACAGTAGCATTCATGTACTTAGCGATTAGGTACGCTAGGACAGAGTCGCCCCACCCGCCGGAAAGGGAGTCCGGCAGGAAAAGCTCCAGCGTTTCCCGCCTAACATTCCTAGTGCGAACCACGCGAGTAGTTTTCAAGAACCCCTTAACATTAATAGTAACCATCACGGTGATCCTCACATCACTTATCTCAGGCTATGCCGCATCCTCACGCACCAGCTACGTAGCATTCAATGTGGGGGGTGAGCACGAACACGTGCAGGCAGCTTTCATAGAGTTTTCACATGCTGTACCTAAGGACGTCGCCAAGAAAAGTATCCACAGCCTCGCCAGGGGATTAAATGAGTCAGAGGCACATTTAACGTGGTACGCACGACACGTACTCGGTAGCCCAATAAAGCTTAGGTGTGGCGGCAACACGTACGTGATATACGTCCTTCTAGGGTTAAGTACTGATGAATTGGAGAGGCTCCTCAACGTCAGC
>JALSOX010000003.1 GCA_026986255.1 Desulfurococcales archaeon | reverse complement strand
GAAACGAATGCACCCTCACTAATCAGCGTTAGGTGCGGAGAGACACTTACACAGGGCTTCGTAGAGCATGAGGCAAACCTACTCACGAGGTGTTCAATACGTGACGTCTTAGAAGGTATTGACGTGATAGCAATTCACGTGGGTACGGACAAAATCTCCCAGCATGAGGTAGGGCCTAAGGAAGTCGCGCAATTAGTGCTAGGAAATGCTGTAAGGGTAGCTAGGGCTCTTCTCGACATGACTACAAGATTGGGATTATTTAAGGTGGGGTGACCATGCTCAAGAACACGCTTAGAGCGTTTTTGGCTAGGATACCGGTCTTAGGCAGGAGAATCTCCAAGAGAACCTACGCTGAGAGCGAGTTACGGGCTTTCGAGATCCGGGAAGACCGTATTGTCTTAAGGTGCAAGAACGGAGTATGCTGTCGTAAGTTACTATTAATAGAGAATATTTCTGGAACCCTAGCTGACATGGGCGTAGCTGACCTACTCCACTACCTTCGAGGTTACTTCAAAACGTTAAACCTCGGATTCCCTCTAGAGATTAGAACCTACGTTGTGCCCACGGACAGGGACGAGTACTTAAAGGAACTTGAGAAACGCATTTCCACGTTAGAGATCATGCTTGAGAGTAACCCATCGGCTGTTAATGTACGTAAGAAATTGCAACACCTAAAGAAGGTGCGGGACACCATAGTTAAGGATGGGATACCGCCGATCAGTATGGTGGCATTAATGATTGTGGAGGCGTGTGGTGAAGACCTTGAAGAAACTCTTGAGGAGCTAGATAGGCGGTGCCGCATAGTTAGGAATACCTTCTCATCTCTCGGCATAAGGGTAGGTTCAGTAAGAGGGTTGAGAAGGCATTTCTTGCTTAGACTATTTTTTCGACGCAGTCCTTGGCCGAGAAGTGGCGGCATTACAAAGCTTGCCTTAAGATTTGCTGGCCTAAGAACATTTGCTGGGGCCGCGACAGCACTCTTGTATCCCTTCATAATATCAAGTACCTCACTAGCTACTGGTGGCTCTAAGGGCATTTACTTGGGTAAGGATCCAGACTCCGGGGAAAGGGTATTTTGGGACGTGTCAAGATCATTATCACCGCACGTGTTAGTTGTTGGGCCCACGGGATCAGGTAAGACCGAGTTCCTAGCTATACTAGTGAGTAGGTTGTTATCGTTCTTCGGTAAGGGGTCAATAATACTTGACATAAAGGGTGAGTACCCCTCTAGGCTTGAGCGCCATGGAGTGCCATTTAGGCATTACGTGTTGAGTGAGGATCTAGAGCTTAACTTACGTGACTTAAGTGAGCTTTACCCGAAACGCCTCCGTCCGGGTATCCTAACTGACATCATTGTCAAGTCTTACGAGCTACTTAGTAAGAAGGAACTAGTGTCCGCCGTTTACAGGGGGGTTGAGTACTCACTAAACATCGAATGCCGAGACGTGCTGGATTGCTTAAGACGATACGTTGAGTCCTATGAGGAACCTTACGTAACTTACGTCATCTCCCGTGTAGCATCCGAGATTAAGTCTGTTCAACCCGGTGGCGGGGTGAGCCTCGCTTCCCTTCTGCTTGAGGCGTTAAGCGGGAATCTAAAGGAGGTTGCGGTGCTCGATGGTAGCAAGCTTGCGTCGAGTAGTCGAAACTTAGTGAACCTAGCTATATGCTACATGTCGTCGGCGATCAGGGCCGTAATACAGTCATCAAAGCCGTCTACCAAACCCTTCCGCTTCAGGACAGCGTTAGTGCTTGATGAGGGGTGGCTTTACGTTCAGAGGCTAACCGAGGAGGTCTCCTCACTCATGCGTCTTGGAAGGAGTTACGGTGTGATGGTATGCATAGCCACGCAAAGTATTGACGACCTCCGCGTGCTGGGCTCCGGCGTAACCAATAACTTAGGTCTGCTTGTCGCTATGGCTTCACCGGATCCAAGTTACTGGGAATCACTGACAGGCTTTATGCACTTCCCCCCACGCGAAGTACAGCGATTCACGACCCTACTCGGTAGGGGGGAAGGAATTGTTAGGATATCGCCTGATCCCAGACCGAGGGTGGTTTCATTTAAGTCATAGCTTCACGGAATCATTCCCTCAGCGAGGACGTTCATGGAGCGTAGCTGCTTCACCTGCACGTTCCTCGACGCCGTGTCAAGTATGGCGTAGGTTGCCTCCTCAGCTAAGTACCCGCTTAGCGTGCCAGGATTCACGAGTAGCGCCTTACCCCTCCGCTCAACCTTATATCTATGCGTGTGCCCGAAGAGAACTAGACGGTAATAGCCTGATAGCGCGATGGCGGCCGCCACCTTCTCAGTGAATGCCGCGTCCTTAAACCCATGCATTAGGAATGCCGAGAACCCTCCTAGGTTCGCCTCGACTGGTTGCGGAGCTAAATTACGCTCTATCTCCCTCAGCATGCCTACGTCGCCATCATTATTACCGAGGACACCAACTACCGGTAAACCCGGTTCCTTCAGCTTTAGCAACGTGAATGGTGAGGTGAAGTCTCCCAAATGCACCACGATTTCAGGCTTCTCCTCCGGTATGACGTGCCTTACTAGGAGATCTACATTACTTAAGTTGTCGTGAGTATCGGATATTATCAACACCCTCAAGTATCACGCACCACTGAAAATGAGTAACGGGAAACCTTAATTACGTCACGGCAGAATACCGCCTTAACCCCTAGGCTACCCAGAGGAGAATCTCTAATACATAAATGTTTTAACTCTTAAAGATATGGTTGATTTACATGAGGTGTTAAACTGTTGAATATAAATATAAGACGCGATGGAGGGGGTCGAGCGATACTTGTTTCAGCTCTCCTCCTGTTCTTCATAGTCATTCCCGTATCAGCTATGTGGAGCACACGCCTAGGAATTAACGTATCCGTAAACACTGGCTCATTTGACCCTGGAATCCACTCCTACAAAGGGTACCTCATAGAAACGCACTGCGTCCGCCATAATTGTTGCGTAAGTAACGTAACGCCTCTCCCCCCAGACGAACTCTACCTAAGCCCAGACGGCAACTCACTAATTCTCGACATAAGCCTATGCGACAGACATCACCGCAATGAAACCACGTGTCACCACTGCCACAGCGATAGGAATTACTACGTCTTGGTAGGGATACTAATCAAGAACTACGGCACGATCCCAGTAACCCTCCAAGGCGTGAATATATACGACCAGAATCCCTCAGGTGGCGTATGGTTCGTACATAAGAGAGTATACTACGGCCCCATAACCCCTCTCCCGAAAACACTCTGGAACACCATAGAGGGCTTAACCCTACCACCCGGAAGCACTTCACCACTAATAACGCTCGACCCTGGAGATTATGCCATAGCAGTACTTGTACTAAAGCTAGAGCATGGACATTACAACCTAGTCATAACTCCGTCATTCAGCCAATTCAATCAGGGCTGATAATTTACTTAGTTAACTTCAAAATTTCCGAATACCTACCCCTTAGCCACGTTAATATCCCGAGAATCAATTAATGAGAATCTGGGACAGATAGGTATAGTTTTCATACCCATACCTGGTATATGGGACAAAGGCTCTATGATATTTTAATTATACATGTAACTATTTTGTGCTGGATTGGTTATGAGCTTAAGTAGGAGCTAGTTTTATGTTCAGTTATGTTTTGATTTGATTAATTCTTGATAATAAGGCACTGTAGTTGTTTATGTCATGGATGTAATATGCTTCTACCCCATACTTTCTTGCATTATTAACCATTACCCTATCTGCACTCACTAGTATAGTAGAGATGATGCTAGCAACTGCAATATAGAATGCATCTATGGCTCTACAGCCTGTCACTAAAGCAATATCTATGAGCAGATCATACTCTATCTCATCGATAATGATGACCTTGCTTATTATCTTATCATATAGCTTTTTGGCTGTAGCTCTGGGCTTTCTCCGAACCAGTTGTGAGGTAAGCTCTATACCAAACACCTGGGGCTCGATAATGTTAAAGCCTTTCTCATCGATAAGCCTGAATAAGCTACGTGCCCTACTACTCCGTTTCTCATCATATATGAAAAGCCGGTCAATGAAGACCGAGACATCAACCACTATGCTCATTAGCCCGGGCTACCTCCTCTCCTTAAGGAACTCCTCTAGTACATCCTCCTCAACCCTCTCGGCATACTTGTCAAGCACTTCATCAATACCCTTGGATACGCTGACTCCCTTAGACTCGAATAACTTCTTTAAAGCACCTCTTGATACACGGAGCCTCACAACGCCACCAGGCATAAATCCTCTACCATACAACATTATTGCTTGTAGAGCCTCTTAACTCTTCCTAACACACCGGAACTACCTGATTAGATGAATCAAATCCCACAACAAATATCGATGATTTTTTAGAGATAATCATAATGATCTTATATCAATTGGTTCCCAAGCCAGGTTATTTTACAGCGCGAGTATTACAAGTGGCGGGCCCGCCGGGATTTGAACCCAGGATCCCCGGCTCCGGAGGCTGGCACTTAAATATTTCTGTCCCGTAGGCTGATGAGAAAATGGGACAGTTAGGTACGGGTTTTATACCTATTTTCCTAGTATATGGGACAATAGCTTTAGCCTTCATCACCCATTACTACTTGTACTTACTTAACTCTTATCGGTATTCCCATGGATAACATGTAGGATAATATATCGGCCATTTTTACTGGTAGGGCTAATCTTGATGCACCTGTTCTGAGACTCCAGTAGTTAAGTCTTGTAAGTGCAAGATACTCCTCCGCAATCTTCTTCGCCTCATCCATGCTATATGTTCTTCTGAGCTCATAAATTCTTAGAATTACTGGTCTAACGGTTCCTCCTTTTTCTTCTTCATCTTCTTCGGGTTTAGAAGCAACCACTAAGATTTCATGCGCATAATAGCCGAGGTGCTTTAACTTATACAGGTATATGTAGGTTCCTTGAATGGGATTGGTTTTGGTTCCTTTGTTACTGGCGAAAACCCTGACACTAGTATTCTTGATTACTGCAATATAGTCTAGTGTAACCTTGTACCCTAATTCCTTCGTAACTCTATCGTAAGCTTTAGAGCAATCTTCAAGTTCTAGAGGAGTTCTTGGAATTCCGTCTCTCAGTATAACTATTTTCTTTAGCTTTTGTTCTCTAGCCTTAGAGACCATGTACCTTAAGATATCGTAGTAATCCTGGTATTTAAGAACCTCCGATTTCAGCTGAATTATTCTAG
>JALSOX010000002.1 GCA_026986255.1 Desulfurococcales archaeon | reverse complement strand
CTTACTGCTAGGATTCCCTTCTTTGCTAGGAAGTGCTGCGCCACGTCATCAATACCCTTCTGGCAAATCACTACGTTAGCGCCAGTAGCAGCAATCTTCTCAACCATCTCCTTAAGCATCCTGGTTTCCTCGTCTAGGAATATCTTGATCTGCTCAGGGGACGTTATGTTTATCTTAGCCGTTATGTCGGGTTTCTCTATTTCTAGTGGTGCGTCGATTAGTGCTATCTTCGCGTTCTCAACCCTCCTAGGCATGCCCGGATGCACAACCTCCTTATCCAACACAATACCATAAATCAGCTTAGTATCAGCGAGAGAGGCTCCCTTCTTCTTCTCGATCTTCACGTTATCAAGCCTGACCCTGTACGTACCATCAGGCCTTTTCTCAGCCACACGTAAAGCAGCATCAATCGCTATGTTGATCATCATGTCAATTAGGTCCGGTGTCGCTAGGTACTTACTCGCTAGGGTTGAGTAGACTACGCGGTACAATGACTTCTTGGTCTTCTCGTAACCCTCCTTAGTTTCAATATCGCCAACCTCTAGCTTAGTGCCTATCTCATCAAGTATCTCTAAGGCTTTGTTCATGGCTTTCTTGTAACCCTCAATTATTATTGTCGGGTGTATATTCTGGTCAAGTAGCGCTTCCGCCTTACCAAGTAACTCACCTGCGAGAACCACGACAGATGTGGTGCCGTCACCGACCTCAGCGTCAACCGCCTTAGCTGATTCCACCAAGAGTTTAGCGGCTGGGTGCTGTACCTCCATCTCCTTAACTATCGTGGCACCGTCGTTAGTTACGGTGATGTCGCCGAATGAATCTACGAGCATTTTGTCTAGGCCCCTAGGGCCTAGGCTGGTTTTCAGAACTTCGGCCAACGCCCTAGCGGCTATGATGTTGTTCCTTAAGGCCTCACGCCCATACGTCCTCTGAGTTCCTTCCTTCAGTATCAGTACGGGAACTCCGTAGAGTGCAGTCATGAACTCACCCATTAGTTCTAGGAGAACCACTTCTATATAAACTTTAGGAGTAGGGTGACCGAAAACTTTAATTACCCCCTCATGTAGGGGGTGGCGGGAATATTTCATGCTCCCAAGCATTGAGTCGGTGTTAGAATCATATGAGCGGGAGGTACTTGAGGAAGGGGACATAGACAATGCTAACCTCTTCATCGCATTGCTTTGCGGCTACGCTGCGTACCTATGGAAACATAAGCTCGTGGACACCAAAGATCTGCAGGAGTATTTTAACACGTTAAGGGAGGAAATTATTGAGGGGCCAGACTACCTGAACCCCTACGTCATGGAGTTAATGAGTATAATAGCGCAGGGTCTTACCGATGCGTCATTTGAGGAGTTCAAAAGCAAGTTACGTATGGTGCTGAAGGAGGATCGGCTAGATATCCTGGAGGTATAAGGTCCTCTTGAACATTGACACTAAGCTGTGCGATGTATGTATGCGGAGACCTGCTGCATACCGTAGGCGGGATTCGGGAGAGAAGTTATGCGTTCACTGCCTAAGTAAGTCCTTAGTCAAAAGAATTAGGAAAGGAATCTCCAAGTCTGTAAGGTTAAGACACGGAGCGTTAGTTGCCGTGCTTGCTTTAAAAGAAAGAGTAGTGGAAAGTCTAGTGTTGACGGAGATAGTTAGCCTAATTGAGGAGAGGCATGGGGGTCACGTACTCGTTCTTGTCCCGGATCCCGCGGTGTCGCAGGTTATGCATACGGTGCTCACACGGGAGGTACCCTCAATTTACCTTGTCGCTAAGGCGAAAGAGGGGATGAAGCCCTTCAGCTTACTGGAAATCATAAACTCCCTCGCACCGAGGCTACGGAGCATAGGCTTCAGAATTGATGCTATCTTAACACCTCTAACCCTAAGTGATTTTTTCGAGATCCAGCTCCAGTCTCTTCTCGTGAACGCGATGCTAGCAAGGGAGGTTAGTCCGTTACCCAGAGTTGTTGGGCAGAGCGTCATAGTGCACCCCATGAGCAACATATTACGTCAGGACGTATACGCATACGCATTCTTTAAGGGAATGCTTGACGGCTTAGATGATGATGCACCATCTAGCACCCATATAGTCGAAGACGAGTGCATCACCCCAATACTAAAGAGTGTTTCAGCAGACTTCTCCGAGCACCACCCCGAGCTCGTGTTCAAGTTCGTCGAGACTATGGTTTCACTCACGTTAATGTTAACCAACCAGGGAAATAGGCGAAGGTCTCAGAGTAGCTCAGCCTAATCATTAGCTACCTAATCATACCACTGCTATTCATCATCGACTTTCCGGCGTAACCCATACCTATGCAAAACAACACAGCTTATTATAGTTGACTTAAGAATAGCTAGTGGTGCATTAAGAAATGCCTCTCAGAGAGAACTTGATAGATGCAAGGTTCGTTGGCCGTGAAGTAACTATTTATGTTATGGGGAAGGATGAACCCATTAAGGGATTAATAGACGAGGTGGCCAGGTACGAAATAGGTGTTCGGTCGGAGGGCTCGCCAGTAGTGATCTTCAGGCATGCAATACTATACGCCGTTGCTGAGGCCACAGAGTTGCATGGATACAGTAACGAGCAGTTGAGAGACACGGTAATAGACTCCGACATGGTTGGGAGTGACGTGGAAGTGTACTTAGTGAATGGATCGAGCTTTCGGGGGAAGTTAATGAAGGTTACAAAGTATGAGTTAGGATTCAGAATAGAGGATAAGGGGTACATAGTCCCCAAGTCCAGCATAGCGTACATAAAGTTCGCGGTGTGAACTAGGGTAAATTAAGTCAATTACTATTCCTCATTATCCTCAATCATGCGGAACCTTATGAGCTTAACTTCCGTCCTGTCTGTAATCCTGCTCCCATAGATCTTCTTAAGGGCCATTACGAGTTCCTCCCTATTCTTAAAGCCGTCGGTCCTGGCGTCTTCATCAGTTAGCTCGCGAACCTTTTTCACTTCGACATCCTCGATCCTTGCAACACCTAGTCGAACCTTGCCAGCAATTATCTCAACTTCATCTCCCTTCTTGAGGGTGCTGGAGAGTCTTATCGTCGAGGTCTTTGACCCTTTAACTATGCCTTCCCCATACTCTTTTTTGAACATTAACTTCCTGCGGCGCTTCCCCATGCGTAGCCCCTAGCGTCTTTATAAGTTGAGGAGACAATATACTTTACCGCGTGGTGTAGTTAGAAATGAAGTTATTCAAGAAGTTACTAATGTCTGGCGAGAAGGAGCTGTTCGGCAAACTAGCAAAGCATGTAAACCTATCCTTAAAGTCCATGTTAATTGTGGAGAGATTACTTAAGGGTGACATAAAAGACCATGAGATGGAATCCCTGATAGTCGAAGTAATAACTCACGAGAAGCATGGCGATAAGATAGCGGCTGAGTTAACGGAGATGGTGACTCACGGCGCGGTGCCCGTGGCGCTCTTGGGTGACATAGAGTTCCTGATAGATAGAATAGATGACATACTTGACCTAACATACTTTATAGCGATGGAGTACGGTAGGGCCTTTAGAACTGGGATATCAAGAACAGAGCATGCAAGGAGCATGTATAAGGAAATACTTAAAGTAACCGTTGTTGCAGCTAAAGCTTTAGAAACACTCAAGGAGGAACTAGAAATCGCTCTCGAGGACTTCAATAAGCTCCAAGAGTTAAATGATGTAATTGACGTTTATGAGGACAGGGTCGACGAAATGAAGAATGTCATCCTTGACAAGCTATATAGCTTAGGCCCTGAGGTAAGTGCTATAACCTTTAATCACTTGCTTGAGATGATTAAGAGCTTAGATACTATAGTGGATGCCTGCGAGGATGCCTCACACCTGCTGATTAGGGTTATTAGTTCGATGCGATACTAGCGAAGCCCGATGCAATAATAACGCTACAGTATTTGGTGAGCGCCATGCAGGTGGCGCTTCAGGCACTGCTACTAGCTGCAGTGGCGATAGCTGTTGGAAATAACATGGGTGTCATTGCTGGGCCAGCCGCGGGTTCCAGGATATTAAGGCGAACCACAATCTCCGCTTTAGCGATAGCCGGGCTTAGCTCAGGGTACCTGCTCGAAGGTTGGAAGTTTCTAGGGGGTGTGAGCCTTCCGAGAAACGCCGTAGAAGCATCGTTTTTTCTGGCGATACTCATACTATTGACGCTCACGGTCAGCGGCTTCGTTACATCCATAACACAGGTCTTTGTTGGTATTTACATAGGTTACCTACTCACATGCGGTTTTGAAGCAACGGGTGAGATTCTTAAGATACTGAGTTTCTGGTGCGTGACTTTTCTATCATCCGTCATCGTAGCCTTTCTCTTTGTTAAGCTCATGGCTTCACGGAAAGCTGGGGTAATTAGCAGTTTGCTTGCACTTAAGCTTGCGAGCATAGTGATGGTGTTCATCACTGCCTACGCTCTGGGCGCGAATACCATAGGTTTTGTGGTGGCGTTTACTGGTCAGAGCGCGGGCGATCCGCTCATTATTGCGCTCACGATGACCGGTATAATTGTAGGCGTGTTGGCAATTCAGGGTCAACGTGGAGTTACTAAGTTGGGCTCTGGATTCTATGGATTAAGGTACGCTAGCTCGGTAGCTCCTTACGTCTCAACTTTAATACTAACTGAGATAGGTACTCAGTTCTCCATACCTCTCCCAATGTCTATCTCCATATTCTCCGGCATGTTAGGGACGGCGCTGGCCATGAGGTTCAGGTTAATAAGTAAGCGTAGGGTAGCAACGTACATAATGCTTAGTTGGGTATTGCCGTTAATTCTCTCTATCGTACTCTCTTACATGACCTTCAAAATACTTTACCTTGGACGTATTTAGTGAGGCCGATAAGCGGGACTCACGGTATTCCCTTAAAATGGCTTCTAAATCTGCGTAGGTTAGCTCCCTTTGCCTCATCATCTCCTCCCTAATTCTCGCGACCTCTTCCTCGGCCACACGCAATCTGCTGAGCGTCTCAGAATCAACAGCAACTAAGCTTGGACTTACGTCCCACACCTCCCGGGCCGTCGTTGCCGGTATTAGACGCTCCCTTACAAGGAATTCAGAGTCTTTCTCGTGACCCGGCGGCAATACAACTTTCCTCGAAGCTAAACTACCTACAGTGCCGGCTGAAAGTATCTGGCGTAAATCCTCGACAAACACCACGTTTAACTTATCATCACTCACCACATACTTGGCTCCGTAGCGCGGCAGGAGCGTTAACTCACCCGCGAATACGCGTTCGAGAACTTCACCCACAGAGGTTAACCTTTCCTTTAGGCTAAGCACTTCATGCTCTAACTCCTCAATTCTTTGTGAAGCGTTCTTAAGCCTTGTCAGGAGCTCATTAACCTTCCTGTCCTTAGCAATTTTCTCGTTCACAGATTCCGTTAACGTTCGCACACTATGCTCCAGCTCCCTAATGCGGGCTTCAGAATCCTTAACCTTACTCTTCAAAATTTCACGCTCTCGAAGCAATTCATTCACACGCCGTTCAAGCTCCTTAATCCTCTCGGTATACTTAGAGACCTCGCGAGCCTGATGCGGCAACATTAGCGAGGCTTGCCTCCTTGATGAAGTTACTGGAGGTTCAGTTGGTTTAATGTAGTCGTTAATTATGTCCTCGATTATCGCGCTTAGGGGTTCATTCATTAGTATTCGTACCTTATATTTCTGCAAGTTCTTTACGGAGAGCCCCATACTCCTGATTTTCTTCACTAGCTTCTCCAGCTTATCTTGGTAGAACCTATATGCCTTCAACGCCGCAGAGAGTGCGTCGCGCTCGTGCGTGTTCTTGACCCCAATCCCGTATAAGCGACTGTACTCTGACACAAGTATTTCCTTCTCACTTGTGGAGAGTGACCGTGGAGGTACAAATAACTGGGCCTTCAGCATCGCCGCAAGTTTTCTAACCATCTCGGGCGGTGGGTTCTTGTCGGTAGCTACTATAACAGGTATGCCTATGCTCGTGAGTTTCGAGAGTATCTCCCCCCGATCAAGCTCGCGCCCAGATGTTATCAGGTGTGGCCTCATGTCTAAATCTATTACAGCTAGACCAACCTGCATTCCAGGATCGTAGCCAACTATGAGGTACTTCTTAGAGGTCTCCTGCGGTGCGAATAGCTTGAGGAACCTCCTACTTATGACGGGTTTTATCCTCACTTCAACGTCATGGCCTTTGACCCTCTTCACAACGCCAAATAGCTCCTCCCTCGACGCATATACGGTAAATACGGCCTGTTCAATCCCTCCCTTACTACGGCGAATCATCACGTCGTAATCGAATCCACGACGCTCTAGCTCCTCCCTAAGCTTCTTAACCATTTGCGCTACAGCCCCCCGGAGACCTCTCTGGAATTTGCCCGCGCGCGAGCCTCCAGCATAACCGGATCTGCCCTTGAATACGTTTATCCTGACTTTCTTTTCGTAAACGTCTAGCCTCTCTCCGTACCCGCTCCATGCTAAGGTTGCAACAAGAACCGCCGTCTTGGCGGGGCTCAGCTTGCCCTTATCGAGTTCCATGCCGGCTAGGTCGGCCACGCGTCTTAAGTCCACAAGCGTCTGCCCTTCTAACGTTACCTGAATGAACTCCGTATCTGGCGGTACGAGCTTCAGTATTCGAACTAAGTTCCTTTTAGAACCCCCTAATTCAAGGATGTTATCCGTTGCAAGCGTCGCGGGTCTATAATCCCACAGATACCTCACTAACCGGCCAAGGTTGCCTCTGTCTACCTTGAGCACCCGGCCGTCCTTAATTAGTGCTATGGCGTAGACGTACCTATTAAGGGCTTTGCCACCGCTCTTAATTATGTCTACACCTACGTATGTTCGCTCATGCCCACGGCTTCTCCGCTTCTCCCCTGACGTACTTGATAGCTCTCTCGACATCAATGTTGACTCGGTAACGACGCTTAAAGAACTTAAGCACGTATTCCACGTCCCTACGGAGGAGAACCTCGTGATTCGGGTCGTCCCTGTACACGTATTGTGGCCAGTCGATTATGTAAGGCACCTCATTATCGCCTTCTATGGAGACAACTATGTTGTACTCGCTTAAGTCACCATGGACTATGCCCACATGGAGGTAAGCCTCCCTTAAAGTGCTCAGTATCTTTTCAAGCAATCCCTTAGGGTCAATCGCTACTTTGTAGCGGTAAAGCTCGATCCCGCTTATGTAGCTCAACACTACTGCATGCCTATTCCATCCATAGGTTTTAGGGACGTATGGCGTGAACCTAATTAAGTCCTTCAACGCCTTGTACTCCCTCTCGGCTGTGACTTTAGACCTGATCATCCAATTAGACTCATCCACTAAGTATGATCGCACCCTCTTTACTTTCTGGAAGCTAACGCGCCCTATTTTGTAGAACTTCACGGCAAGTAACTGCCCTTCAGGGTTCTTGGCGATATATATTTCGCTCTCCTTCCCCATACCGACCTTTGTCCCGAGATACGCTATTACGCCAGCATTGCTAAGAGAATGAAGAGCCAGCAAATCTAGACCTATGTAGGTGAGGCGGTAGCCTGTCTTAGGGGTTAGCATCCGTATTATCGCTTTTATTTTATTTAGCTTAGTCAACACGCGTGCTAGAACCTTAGGCGGTAGTTTACTTTTCCTCTCTATGATCTCTAAGGGGACATACTCGTACTTGCCCAGCATTGAATCTAGAACCCTGAGGACGGTGAAACAATTCTTGTCTAAGCCTTTGTAAAGTAGGGCTAGCTCCAATTCCTTAACCCTTTTAGTGAAGCGTGTAGTGAACTAAAAATATCAGCCACTGACCCCTCATCACTCTTAACCTTAAGGTATCAGACCCGGTTTCACTCATCACTAGCGGCTGAGCGGTTTTATTACTCTAAAACAGCATTGCTTGTCCATTGACTATGAGTTCCGTTAGCTTCATTATATTTTCAAGTTCCTCGTTAATTATTGATTCCGCGTCTGACTTCATGGAGAGAAATGATGCTGGATCCTCTGGAAGTATCTTCGCCACCGCCACCTGAGGTAAGTCTATTGGATGACCTATTTTTGATAGTATCTCCACATAAACCTCACGAACCTTCGGAATCTCATTAGCTATTCTATTAGCTATTCTCATGGCTAATACATTGTATAATTTACCAACGTGACTGACGGGGTTCTTTCCTGCCGTTGCTTCGAGGCTCATTGGTCTTAGGGGGGTTATTAGTCCGTTAGCCCTGTTGCCCCTACCCGTCATTCCGTCGTCTCCATGCTCTGCTGATGTTCCCGTCACGGTTATGTAAGCTATCCCCTTATCAGGCTTGTCCGCTGTATTAACTTGAACCTCTACTTCGTAGTCAGGCGCTATTTTAGATGCTAAGTCGCTCACCTTGTTCAAGACTTCCTCCTTCACTGATAGGTAATGATCCATGTCAGGTATCAACGAGGATATCATGGCTGCCGCGATTGTCAGCGTTATTTTCTTCCCTGTCCTTAATCCCATGACCTTAATGTCCTCCCCAACCTCAGGTAGCTTTTCTTTGAATTCTCTGGAGTTAAGGAAACGCTCGGTCTTTAGGACTAAGGTCTCCAGTGTTGAGAGTGGTGCGAAGCTCACGCCGAAGCTTGTGTCATTAGCTAATGGCTTGGTCTTCTTGCCTAGCTCGTAGACCCCCACAAGGTCTGAACTTCCGCTCCTTATCATGTAGTCAACTACGACATGACGTTCCGGGTCGAGGAAGCGGAAGTTCTTCTTTATCCAGTTCTTAACAGCCCCGATAATGAGTGTCCCGACCGGGATTCTCTCTATTTCACCATCCCTGCTAATGACGTATTCTGTTGCCCTGCCAGCAACTATTATGTATATTGGGTGAAGGATTTCTCCGCCACCGAAGACAGGCTTTGCCTGACCCCCAACTAGCAGAACTTTGTCGAGGTTGTGGTGAAGGATGTATCCGTAGTGCTCGAGGTAGTATTTTGAGAGATTAACACTGGACGCCTCAGAAGCCGCATCCGCTATGTAGTCTGGGTGGCCAATGCCTTTCCTCTCAACAAGCTCTACCATCTGCTCCTCAACCGGCGTCCAGGAAACAGCCTCCACACGTATGTTCCTCCCTTGCATTTTGCATACCTAATTTCAGAGGGGAGACGTATGAAATTAAAGCTTTTCTTGATCCCTGATTAAGCTACTTAATACTCGTTGAACTATGAAGAATGTTACGTAACAATGACGGATGGGGATCCTTAGAGTTACTGCTTATGATAGTCAACTATTATGTAAAGGATCTGACTCCCTCTGATTAGCACGGTGCCGTACCTAGCTATGGGCTCTCCTCCTTCATCGGAGATCTCCTCGCAGTCAGTCATGACCACGTTCATTGTGGGGTCAGTCATTATTAACCTACCATAATACGAATTCCCATCCTTAATCTTAACCAGTACGTCCTTATTGACGGATGACCTCAGAGTTCTTAGGGGACTCTCGCTTCTCTGGATTGCCATAGCCCACACCTACAGTCTAACCTAGTGCCTCCTAATTTAAGTTTTAGGTGGTTTCCCTTACCAGGTGGGCCACGACTTTTAAAGCTACTCATTAAAATACTTGGGGGTTATTTATGAGCGAGCGCGGCGAAATAAGCGTTGGTAATAGACCCTTAGGAGATTACATAGTCTCAGCAGCAATACTATTTAACCAGGGATATCGACAGGTGTTAATACGTGGAAGAGGCAATAACATCTCTAAAGCCGTGGCATTATATAACGCGCTAAAGGAGCGTATGGGTGACGCGCTAAAGCTTGTGGATGTTCGGATAGGAAGTAATGAAGTCAGAGGCAGGGTAGTGTCGTTTATTGAGATACTAATAGAGAGAATCTATTAGTGAACATCATCAATAATAACCTTAAACACATATACTATATCTCATCAACAGCGATGTCGCTGAATTCTATTACACATAAGTGTTCTGTGCTACAGTGCCTTCACGCCTGCCCGGGCTTCCGGCGCTGCTGACAGCTCTTCCGAGACCATCATAAGTTCGCGACCCACCCTAATCCGCACAACATCACTCAGCAGCAGGACTAGGGCACTCTTCCTACTTATCTTACCTTCTCTTACAAGATCCAGCAACGCCTCTAACTCTCTCGTGGCTTTCACATCACTTAACTCTGGGTAATATTTGCTTACTAAGTCCGCAACCTCCATACCGAGTTTTGTAGGTATTAGGTACAGTCTCTTCTTGGAAGCTATAACGTAGCCATGGCGCATGTTATTCTCAACAGCTTTCGCGTACGTGCTAGGTCTCCCTATTCTCTTCTCCTTCATCATCCTGATTACATCTGACGCCGTGTAGAGCGATATCTCTGATGCCCGTACTACCTTGGACTCTATGTTCTCACTAAACCTGAATACTTTTCCTTGTGCGAGGTACTCGTAAACTCTTTCTGGGAGTACTTTCATGAAGCCCTCTTCGAGTATTTCAACAGGCACTTCCATCTGAAGTTCCACGTCGCCAAGCATCACCCTGAACTTGCGGACACGTAACTTTGCTGGAGCCATTTGCGAAGCTACGAATCTGCGGAATATCAGTTCGTACAGCTTCTTATGGTACCACGTTAAGTTACTGAACGACGTGAATCCTAGGTCTTCGACCTCATCGAGACTCTTCAGGGGCTTAGTCGGCCTTATACACTCATGTGTTCCTTCACCTCCCCAGGATCTAGGACGTATGTCGGAGCCATACCCTTCCCTAATTAAGTACTCCTTCGCGACCTCAATTCCCATAGCAGAGACGTGGGTGCTGTCAGTTCTATGGTACGTTATATAACCAAGCTCGAAGAGGTTCTGCGCAATCTTCATTATCTTACCTGGGCTTAACTTAAGTACCCTTATCCCATCGAAGAGTAGTGTGTCGGTAGTGTATGGTGGGCGTGGATTCTGCTCCTTCTCATACTCCTCGATTAATTCCAGGGTTATCCCTTCAGATGCAACGCGGCGGAGAATCCTTTCCGCTACATCCTTGTTTTTCGTAAAGTACTTAATACGTAGTTTCTCTGGCAACGTGATTATTAGTAAATATCCTTTCGAGTCAATATACTCTCTATATCGGTCTACTACCCACTTGAGAACAGGCGTCTGCACCCTTCCCCCGCCGAGCCAATATCTGTCCAGTCTCTCTTTGAGAACCGCGCTTAGTTCGAAACCTATTAACCTATCATCGACTCTCCTTACGACTTGAGCATCAACTCTCCTTAGGTCTATGTCCCTTGGATTCAGTAGGGCTTTAAGGAAGCCCTGCCTAGTCACCTCATGGAACTCTATTCGTCTAAACACGTTGACGTATGGACGAAGCAGTAAGTACACATCGTAAGAGATTTTCTCTCCCTCGTCGTCAGGATCTGTGGCGAGGAACACCATGTCAGCCTCCCTAGCAAGCTTTCTGAGCGCATCCACGATCTTCTTGCTGTCACGTATTCTCGTGGAGCCGCATCTCGGGCACTTATCTATTTCATCCGTGGTTTGGTAGCCGCAGTCAGCACATCTCTTAATTGTCGAGTACACCGGCGTCAAACCGGTTTGGGCTTTCCTTATACCGTGGAGTCCGCCGTTTATCTGTAAGTCAAGTATGTGTCCCAGCGTCGGAGCTATCGTTGCTACATAGACCTTATCATTTAGCGTAATCACGGTCTCATACGCAACGTATTCCCCTAGGTATCTTCGTCCAGGCCTACCAAACATCCTTGAAATGGTCCTTGCTTTAGTGGGTGATTCAACAACTATTAACACCGACTTAATTTTATTCACGTCCATGCCTTCACCAGCGCCGTTCCTTGATTCCCTCTGCCTCCTCTTTATCTCGTTGAGGTCAGCATTTTCTAAGGGGATTGGGTTGTAGGAGGCGACATAGTTCCGTAGCTTCCTTTGAAATATGTTAAGAATGTCCTCGTCCATGTAAAATATCGCTGACAGACCTAACGTCATTTTACCCTTGAATAACCTGCTACACCTACCAGATGCTTGTATGTACGTCATTACGTCAGGTATTCTAACGACGAGCTTGCCCCTCTTACTTATGATGACGTAGGACTCGCTGACGAATTTTCCGTGCTCTCTTACATACGTGGAGATGAACTTCATTAACTTAGGTATAGTGCGTTGAATTCTCTCCTTAATCTCTGCCAGGAACCCCTCCAACTCAATATACCCTTTTATCCCTGCTTGTAATACCTTGATCTTTCCTGGGCTTAACTTAGTTAAGATCCTCACGAGTTCCTTCTCCTCCTCACTAAGTGTGAATCCCTTCCTCGATGCCTCAATAAGCGTTCTCGCGAAGGATCTAGGGTTCTCTAGCATTGATCGTAAGTCGAACTCGAACTTGGGAACCCCAATGAATACTGTGTTATATATCAGTAGCGGTTCGTCTATTCCTCTAGTTAATATTCCGTAGTATGTCGCGACACCGACAAGTACTTTGGCCTCCCCGCTCTTTAGTAGCTCTAATGCTTTCCTCGATGTGGCAAGCGATGCCTTAATTCCATGTCTCATTAGAGTACTTACAAGTTTCTTAGCACCACTTACGCCAATTTCCTTACTTACAAATACCAGCGTGCCTCCCTCCAACTCCTTAATCACCTTAATTAACTTGTCCTCGTCGTAAGGCGTAATTATCTCAACGATATTGCGTAAGTAATCCATTATCGACCCAACTTCAAAACCTAGTAATTCCCGGAGAACCTTTATCCTAGTTCCCTTCGCCCTGCCTGTGGCACTCGCTATTAGTAGTTGCCCCACACTACTCACATCTAGCTCTGCCGCTAACTCGAGCTCAACGTCATAGAGCTTCCTACTGACCTCCTCGGCACGCTCCTCGTTACCAGCGTACTTGTAGAAGAACAGCTCAGACTTAAGCGCGACTACTTTGCGAGCTAGCTCTATTGCTTTCTCTCCCACGCCTAGAGTCTTTAGTATCAGGTCTATTAGGGAGGATGACTTAAGTAGCGCGTCGAAGTCGTCTACGATCACTAACCCATACCTAACATTCTGGAATAAGTCCTTATTGCGGAAGAGGAATGCGTGTGTTAGTACATCCACACGTTTACTAGCATTGTTCTGTTCGTTCTTCTTGAAGGTTGTTGAATCAGATACCGTCACGCCTAGTCCTTCACCAAGTGATTTCAGAGATAATGCTACCTGCTTCATTAGTTCCCTAGTAGGCACTATGTATAGAACCCTCTCGCCTCTATGCGCCCTGAAGATCGCGTAGACCTGAAGGAGCGTGGTCTTCCCGACGCCAGTTGGCGCGATGAGTGCGAAGGACTCCCCTGCCAACATCCTCCTGGCCCATGCTAGCTGTATGCTCCAGAACCTCTTCCCCGTTAGTTTATTGAAGAACTCCTCAAAGTCCCTTAATTCGTCCTCAAGGAGGAACGCGTCTATTAGTCCCTTTACGCGTCCCAGATCAGTGATTACCTTCCTTAATCCCAAGCTCTTTACGCGTTTAACCTCCCTCTCCGGCAAGCACCTATTACAGGGCAACCCAGCAAGCAACCTCTTCTCCGTTATTGAGCCTCCACAATTGGGGCACATACCCTTGATGATCATCCTAAATACCTGTGTGAAGGTTGTTACTTGAAGGCACCTTATAAGACCTCTACCTCATAAGGAAAGCGGGGATCTTGAATGCACCCGCGTGTTTTGACGGTCGCCGAGATGAGGGTTGCGGATCTGAATTCGGAGTTCTGGGGGGTTCCAACAAGGCTTCTGATGGAAAATGCGGGTGCTGGAGTAGCCCGCGTGATAGTTGACGCTGTAGGGGAGGGGCCCCATACAGTCGCGGTAGTGGCTGGTTCTGGTGGAAAAGCGGGTGATGCCTTCGTCGCTGCGAGGCACCTACTGAATCACGGGTTTCAGGTTAACGTGTACTTAACCAGTAAAGTAATTAGGAACGAGGACGCTGCAGCTAATTTCGAAGTGCTCAAGAACCTTAGAGGCGTCAGAATTACTCGTTACTCCTTAGGGCAGCAGTTCTCTGAGGATGTAATCATTGACGGATTGCTTGGGACAGGTGTTCGTGGCGCACCCCGCGGGGATGTTGCTTACGCTATAAGATCGATTAATTCGTCGCAGGGCCTAAAGGTATCTATAGATGTGCCTTCCGGTGTCGACCCAGATACTGGGGAGGTACCTGGGGACGCTGTTAGGGCTGATATAACAGTGACGATGGCGGCAGTAAAGCCTGGCCTCCTTAAAGCCACAGAGTATGTGGGTAAGTTAGTGGTTGTCAATATAGGCACACCGAAGAACGCCTTCGAGGCTGTGGGGCCGGGGGATGTTGCCGTATGGTTTAAACACAAGGAGCGTGACGCGAAGAAAGGTGATGGAGGACGCGTTCTCGTATTCACTGGCTCGAAGGAATTTGTAGGGGCGCCGTGGCTAACAGCGCTTGGGGCGTGGTACGCGGGCGCTGACTTAGTGTTCCTCGCGTCGGTCGAGGAGGTGTTGAGCCATAGATTCAGCCCCGAGATTCTAGGAATACCACTTAAGGGAGACCGCTTGAACGCTGATCACGTAAATATTCTGAAGGGGCAGGGCTTCATACGTAAGATCGACGTGATAGTTGCTGGGCCGGGACTGGGGCTTCACGACGAGACAGCAGGCTTCGTTGAGAACCTACTAAAACTTGCCAGTGAGTTAAATGTGCCCTTAGTGCTTGACGCCGACGCACTGAAGGTACTGCCTAGCATTAATGTACCTGAAAACGTGGCCTTAGTACTTACACCTCACCTAGGTGAAGCATCAGCACTGTTGCAAAGGAGCCTCCACCCCCAGAGCATTGATGAAAGGGTTGCCATAGCCCTAGAAATCTCTAAGAAATACGGAGCGAACGTTCTCTTTAAGGGGCCAGCGGACGTTATTGCAGCCCCAACAGGAAACTATAAGTTAAGGATCGGTGTCGGTCACCAAGATATGAGCTGCGGCGGCACCGGGGACGTGCTAGCCGGCGTATTAGCGACTGCCCTGGTTAGGACTAAGGATCCCTTTAGAGCTGCCTGCGTAGCCGCGTTTACCAATGCTATCGCTGGTGAGTACGCTTACATGCAGGAGGGCAAGGCATCGCCGCTAAATATGTTAAAGTACATTCCTCAAATCTTGAAAGATCCCTTAGGCTTTTCAAGGAAATACAGGGAGCTTAAGCAAACACTAAGCTCATAACCCTAGATAGCGGAATCAACGACGTGGTGCTGATGACGCTTAAATTAATATTTGTTACGGGGGGCGTGCTTTCGGGGCTCGGCAAGGGGGTCGTAACGGCCTCTCTGGGATTACTACTTAAAGCCTCAGGACTGTCGGTTACGGCGATAAAGATCGACCCCTATGTTAACGTTGACGCAGGAACAATGAATCCTTACATGCATGGAGAAGTATTCGTAACAGAAGACGGTGGAGAAACGGATCTCGACTTAGGGCACTACGAAAGATTTCTTAACATCAACTTAAGCAAGAAGAATAACATAACAACGGGAAAAGTTTACTCCACCGTAATAAGGAAGGAGCGGAAAGGTGAATACCTAGGTCAGACCGTACAGATAATACCACACGTCACCGACGAGATTAAGAGGGAAATCCTCGACGTGGCAAGGGAGCAGGAAACCGATGTTGCCATAGTTGAGATCGGGGGAACTGTAGGCGATATTGAAGGACTGCCATTCCTAGAAGCTGCCAGACAATTAAGGCTTGAGCTAGGAGAAACTAATACGCTCTTCGCTCACGTAGTCTTGGTACCCAAGTTAACCACCACAGGCGAACTAAAGACAAAACCAGCACAACACAGCATCCAAGAGTTACGTCGAATAGGTATTCAGCCAGATATCCTCATCGCTAGGTCACCCACGCACCTCAACGCTGAGGCCCGCAAGAAATTATCGCTTTTCGGAAACGTGCCTGAAAGAGCCATATTCAGCGATCCCGACGTTGAGACGGTGTATGAAGTACCCCTAGTCCTACATAGGCAGGGGTTACTCGACGTAATTAGCGACAAGTTACGGATCAAGTTAAACAGGCCGGATCTAACCGCTTGGGAGGGATTCGTAGAGAGGGTTAAGTCTGCATCCAAACCCGTGAGGATAGGTATGATAGGCAAGTACACAAAGTTAAGGGACAGCTACCTAAGCATAATCGAGGCATTGAAGCATGCGTCCGCAAAGCTTAACCTAAAACCTATCCTAAAGTGGTTTGAGGCCACGGACATAGAACGAGGTCATATAGACCCTAAAGAAATACCTGAAGATATAGACTGCGCTGTTGTGTTACCAGGTTTCGGTAAGAGGGGACTGATGGGTAAGATAGCGGCCGTGAAGGAATTGAGGGAATCGGGTAAACCCGTGCTCGGAATATGCTTCGGATTACAGGTAATGGTTGTCGAGTTCGCTAGGAATGTTTTAGGGTATAAGGACGCGAACAGTACTGAAATAGATCCTAACACTCCTCACCCAGTAGTAGACTTAATGGACTTTCAGAGAAACATTGAAGTATTAGGCGGTACTATGCGCCTTGGCGCAAGACCCATAAAGTTAATTCCAGGTACGTTAGCACATAAGATCTATGGCGGCGCAGAAGTGATATTCGAGAGACACCGCCATAGGTATCAAGTTAACCCAAACTACATTGATGAGTTCCAGGACCACGGATTCGTGGTGAGCGGCACTAGCGATGACTGTATTGCCGAAATAATGGAGCTTAAGAATTCTAAATTCTACATAGGCACTCAAGCACACCCAGAGTTCAAGAGTAGGCCCCTCAACCCCTCACCACTATTCGAAGGATTACTCATTGCCGCCTCGAAAGGGTAGAGAAAAAAGTTTAACGCGTCTTGAGATGCGGGTTGGAAGAGAAAATTATCAGGGCTAAGGAGGGACTTCGCCGGGAGCTAGGTTTTACTTAATTGGGTGAAGTATTAGCGTCAAAAACTGCCTTAACCTAAACCTAGCTGTCCAGCATTCATTGCTGAGGTCACATTATCTTTGACTCAATTATGATCATTGTAGTCGTGCCACGTACTTGTGGTATCCTTCGAATCTTATTTATCACTAATTCCCTTAAAGATTCATGGGAATCAGCCTCCGCCTTAACTACGATGTCATACATACCATATACCACATGTATTTCCTTGACACCCTCTATTTGTGAAAGCGCCTCCATAACCTGTGACTCTGCGCCTATCTCAGTGTTTACGAGAACTATTGCGGCGGGCATTGCGCCATCATCGTATATACTGGTATACAATCCTAATAAACGTAAACCATAGAAGTAAACCTACCCCTTACGCCAAAGGCGCAAGCATCGTGTTACACTGAGCAAATTTTGGTGACGCAACGCTAGGAAGTTCAGTAGCCCGGTTCTCCTCATCTTGAGGGATCCACAGATCCGCCCTTACAAAGCTCATCATTTCCCAACGTCTTTACCGCCCCTAGGCTTAAAATACATGCCCCAAAGACTTTAACCCATGAGCTGAAATCTCCTCCTAGGCGTTGGGCGGGATGAGACTGGAGGAAGGTTACTTTGCTAATCTAGTGGGGCAATACTCGCGGTTCGATAATGAAGTGCGCGTAGTAATGGATGCGCTTAGATCGGGCGGCAAGTCCTACGTAATAATGAAGCCCTCAGTTGTTCCTGTAAATATTAATGGGGTAACAAGGCACGTTGCTCTGCCTCCATTAACCCTAATCACGCCTAAGCCTTTGGACACTGCCTACAGGTATTATCGTATTACAGAGGAGTGCTGGGTGGATGGAAAGCCCCTGCTGAGTAGTCCCATCGACGTTATGGGGGCGGGTACTCTCAGGGACTTACTTGACCCTATAATACAACTTATTAATAAGCGGGTAACCTCTGTTAGGGGCAACAAGTGCCTCATAGTCGATGTTAACTCTGAGATTGCATGGAATGACTACTTTGGCAAGGTGTTTCATACGAAGCACATCGTCCTACTACCCGGATTAACTAGCGTAGTTACTGAATCTGTTAAGGGCTTAATATGGCATCTGTGGCGTGTTCACCCCATGCTCTACGGTTTGAAGTACCCCAACACCACCCTTGAAGCTAAGATTGTACGTGATGTTCCCGAGAAACTGATGGTTCTTTCAAAGCCCCTAGTCTTCCTTGATGACTATGTGCTAGTAAGTGAGATTCCCTATAATGGATCAATAATTATGACTGGGCTCATAAATGACGAGGAAATTCTGAGGATACTTGCGTTGAGGTCATTACTCTACGTTTGTTAAATCCTTGAAGTCCTGCATGTCTATCTTCTTTCTTTTCCTTGACTGGATCTCCTCGGCCGTCCCTTTGGCAACTACTTCATATAGCCTGGCTTCCTTCCTCTCACCAGGCCGTAATAACCTGCCGAGCCTTTGGATGAATTGACGACGTGATCCTGTCCCGGCCACTAAAATGCCTACGTTAGCGTCAGGTATATCTAAGCCTTCATCTCCTACCGTAGTTACTACTAGAACTCCGCTCCTGCACCTCTTGAATTCCTCTAACACCCTCCTTCGTTCTCGCGCATCCATCTCGCCGGTAAGTAGGTATGCCTTCACCCTGTCAGCCAATGTTTTTGCTAGATCCACGTAGTGAGCGAACACTATTATCTTGGATCCTTCAGCGAGTTCTCTCCTTATTATTTCCTCAACTCTCCTTAGCTTAGCCTCGGATTTCTGTATTATTTGACGCATCTCGGAGTGAATACGTAGTGCTTGAATCGCTCTGGGATCCCCTCTCCTTGCCGCATCAACTATGGTGTCGAAACCCACGTAACCTGCTAGTCTCCTAAATTCCCTCTTTAGTTCCTCGTATCTCCTCTTCTCGGCAGGAAGTAACGGCACCTTAATAGTTATTATCCTGTACTTAGCCAAGTAACCCTTCTCCGCAAGCTCCTGTGGGGTCCTATGATATACTATACCACCCATCAACGGGAACAGTATTACGTGTTTTCCGTCCTCCCTGTAAGGTGTGGCTGAGAGCCCTAACCTATACTTGGATGGCATACTCACAGCTATGTGCTTGAACTTCTCTGCAGGTAGATGATGGACTTCATCTATTATGATGTAGTTAAAGTATGGTGCGAGTTTTGCCGTATGTTTATACGCTGTTTGGTAGGTCGCTAGCGTTATGGGTGCAATTCTCTTCTCCTTACTATAGTAGAGACCTATGCTGTATTCCGGAATATTTGTGAATTTCAGGAATGCATCCCTCCATTGCATCAGCTGCTCCTTAGTATAGGCTATTACCAACGTTCTTTGCTTCACCTTAGTTACTGAAGCAACACCTATTACGGTCTTCCCAGCACCTGTAGGTAGCGCTATGACGCCACGCCCGCCGTTCTTCAACCAAGACTTCATGGCGTCTTCCTGATAATCTCTTAACTCACCAGTGAACACCGCGTCAATGTTCAAGGGTAAGTCACTTCTAAAACCTGTGAGATCCTCTACGTTAAATCCTAGATCATGCAATCGGGTCCTCAATTCGTGATATTTATACGGTAGCGTGTAGAATATCTTGTCTTTCGAATCATATCTTAGCAGATCCCTCAATTTGTCGTAAAGCTTACCTAAGTATCGCTCAAACTTGATACATATTCTCTCTCCATCGAAGGAGAGTATTGCTGAACCCCTACTCACGCGAAGGTAATCATTAAGCACGCCCTCAATTTCAGGATCGTACTCAGCACCCACATCATCTAGGATAGATAGGATCTCATCGATTGAGAGACCACTGGATAACACTTTATTTTTCGATAAGCGGAAGTAAGAAATTCCTCTATTTCTACCCATATAGTCGGCTATCCGCAGTATCTTCTTAAAGTCTTCGGAGTCGATCCATCCTTTAACCCAGATCTTCAATCGATCCACGTCGTCAACCACTAAAATACACCCCTTTCCAGGAGCCACGCGTACATTACTGGTCATTAGCTTTGCTTGGAGTTCCCCTTGTTAGGGTCTAAAGCCGACATTGCGTGAAGCCTCTACTCGTAAAATTCCACAATTACTCGAACTCTTACCGTATCGCTACTAAATGCTGGGGGTTCCTCACCCATGTCTACCGCGAACGTAACCTCGTTCCCTAAGCTATCAACAAACTTAACTTCAGCAACATAAGTCTCACCCTCACCCCTTTCTAGTGATTTCATAAGGGCTTCATATAGTCTTGAGAATGCTAACTGGAACGATACAGGGTTACTTAAGTCTTGTGGGGTGATCTTTGCTTGCGCTAATCCCTTAGCAATACTTAAGGGCACCTTACTTATTCTTGCAATCCCGGCGAATTCTGCCTTATGTAGGCTCTCCTCCGTTATCCTCACCTGAGTAGGTAACCAACACAATACTAATAAGTAGTTCCTAGACACCCTCTCTTAGTGAACTACAACAAAACTTATAAGGCAAAGGCAAAGAATACTCTGCGAATAAAGCAAATTTAGGCAGACGAGGTGAGAGAACAATGTCATCCCAAGGCCCAATCTCAAGCAATGTAGTCCTAGTAGGTAAGAAGCCCGTAATGAACTACGTACTAGCTACGCTAACCCTGCTAAACCAGGGCGTCTCAGAGATCGTGATAAAGGCTAGGGGCAGAGCCATCAGCAAGGCTGTCGACACCGTCGAGATAGTGAGGAGCAGGTTCCTCCCCGACAAGGTGGAGATCAGGGACATCAAGATCGGTAGCCAGGTAGTGACCACTGCTGAGGGCAGGCAGACTAGGGTATCCACTATCGAAATAGTAATTGCTAAGAAGGAGTAAGTGGCGGGCTTTAAAGTGAAATTAAAGACTTTCAGTGCTTTTTTCCTGGTCATCCAACAAAGGTCGGCATGAAGTCTAGTCCTGCAGGGAAA
>JALSOX010000001.1 GCA_026986255.1 Desulfurococcales archaeon | reverse complement strand
GGGATCTTGTGTTCACGTAGGAATTTCGTCCTCCACATCATAGAGCACCCGGATAACGTCCAGATACCACCTAGCTTGAGTTGTACCTTCTTTGACTGTGGTGAGACCAAATATTCCAGATAATCTGCTCTTTTGTGTTGAGGAGCTTATATTCTTAGGAAGAATTAAGCCACTTACGCCTTGTACGGATTCCTTGTAGAATCCTCTTAGCGCTTCGTGAGCGAATGCTTTGTCTAGCACGGTGTCGGCATCTAGTATTAACGTGTAGGGTGTCCTAACGAAATCTAATGCTCTATTAATTGACGCTGCTTTCCCTATATTTGCTTTGTTTGCTATTAGTGTTATCTTATCGCCGAACTTTTCCAGTATTTTTAATGAGTTATCGGTTGAAGCATCGTGGTTGCCCGTGTCCGTTAGTTTGGTTACTTCTGGTACTTAGGGTACTTGTGATGAGTTTGGGCACGGGCTTCCCCTGTTTGGGTCGGGTTCTCATCCCCTCATTACAGGGGCTATCAGGGCTCCATCTACCACATGAGCCCCTCATCCGCAGGTATGCAGGTATTTAAGGGCGAGATTCCATGATGCAATGATATCTCTTGTAACAATATATTCATTGGGCAATCTGACCCACTTATAGTTGATGAACTTTAGTTTACCACCTATAGGTGACGTCCTCGATGTCTTCCTTGGATTAATGTGTACTATTGGTATCCCCTCCTGTAGTGCCTTGTAGCTGATGTAGCTCTGTATCCTCCTATATGTCCATAACTGTAGCTCCCAGTAGAACCCACTATTCCCGTTAGCATTAGTTTTTAGTTTCTTCAAATCCTCCAGCACTATGACAGCATCATATTCCTTCGCTATCTCAACTATCCTCCTAGCTATAAAGTGGCATGAATCACTAAGTATGTTCCTTGCTCTCCTAAGCCATCTTGCCCTAATTCTCTTTACCCATTTAATGAATCTCCAGCTCCTAGGATACTTCTTTTGTAGGTTCTCGGCAAGCTTCTTGAAATGTAGAGCTCTTTTCAACCCTCTAAATGGTATAGTGCCCATAGTTATCAATCTTCCATTAAAATCAATTATTGTATAGGTTACGTTGTTGAAGTTAATATCTACACCCATAACGGTTCTCGGTTTCTTCAGCTCTACCTGTTTCTCAAACGTTAAGTAAACCCATACAGTATTATCCCTATAGCTTATGAGCATCTCTTTAAGCTTCCATTCACTATTGAGGTATCTGTTTAGGTAGCTATACCATACTAGTTTTAGTTCAACCCATTCATTGTTAAGAACGACTATCCTCAATGTCATGCTGTTTAAGTCCAGCCTATAGTCTTGATTATCCAGTCTTGCTGTTAGCTTTCTTAGAATGGGTTTGCTACCATTGTTCTTCTTGGTTGCCTTAACTACTTCCCTTGCTCTCCTCTCAATCTTGTGGCAATGATGTGCACGGAACCCTTGCTTCCTCAATACCTTGTAGAACTTATAGTGTAGCTCTTTCATAGAAGGTATATGGTCTAGATTCCATATATTGTTTATAACGTACTGTGTCCAGTCACGGAATGCTTTGAGGAAGACCAATAGTTTATGGAGGGAGCTGAGATTGGGGGTAACCGCCCTCACCTTAGCGGTTACTAAGACCCTCATCCCCAGCTCCCCATGTTATATGTCTGTGAGACAGATTTATAAGTCTTTGTCTCAAATTATTATCGTGGTGTTACTATGAGCTACGTGTATAGTTTTGAGGCAAAAATAATGAAGTATGGTGGTGGGAGATACATAATCTACCCACCTAAGAAATACCAAGAAAAACTCAAGAAATTCCATGGAAGAAAGGTAAAAGCCGTAATAATCATAGAGCCAGAGTAGTGCTAAGTATCCCTAGTAACCAAAGAAACCAAAACATTTTCATCTTCTGAATAGTCTGTTTGAAAACGGACTCAAGAACTTCGGCAATGGTACCTTCCTTATTATGGCACGGAATTATTACAGTATATTGGCCAGCAGTAGGAACAGCCAACAATGGTACACCTAGACCTAATCCCAAGAGAGCTTGGGAAAATGGGAATGGAGCTATGTTCGACAGACTACATTACCTCTCTGACTTAGTTGTAATTACTTGCACAACAAAGCATTTAAATTTAACTACTATGTTACTAAAATACATAAAGTACATATCATGGATTATTAAAATGATTATTAAAATACTGACAGCACTTACTGGCTTGCTGGCTTGTAATACTTTGAGCTCCGTCCCCGATCTGCCCTATGCGGATGCAGACTGTAGTTTTCCGCGCGTTTCCGAGAGGTTGCTCCATAGTGTCATTGCTGTGCACGCGTATCCAGAACTGTTCTAAAACCCCTCAAGTAAAATGAGGTGTTGTTTTTGGGAAGGTGCAATAGGTTTAGTACTCCTCGCATTTCACTTGGAAGTAGTTGCGTGAGTGGCCACATGATGGGCATTTTTCGGGTGGTTCTTCACCGTAGTGGATGTAGCCGCACTTTCTGCAGACCCACCACACCTTCTCCTTCTTCTTGAATATGGTTCCTTCCTCTAACTCCCTCAGTAGTTTCTTGAAGCGTTCCTCGTGGTGTTGTTCAGCCTTGGCTATGGCTCGTAGCCTTGCAGCTATTAGTGGGTACCCCTCTTCCTCCGCTACCTTAGCGTATTCGGGGTACATCCTTGTGTATTCGAAGTTCTCCCCCGCGATGGCGGCCTTCAGGTTCTCTATGGTGTTGCCCAGCGCTAATGGTGCCGCGGCCTCAACCGTCAGTGATTCTACGCTTAATCCCAACGACTTACTAAGCTCTATTGCTAGTTCATAGAGAGTCTCAGCGTGTTCCTTCTCGTTTTCAGCGGTTACTGTGAAGATCTCGGCTATTTGCTCATATCCTTCTTTCCTGGCCTTACTTGCGTAGAACGTGTACCTATTCCTAGCTTGGCTTTCACCTATGAATGCCTTGATAAGGTTCTCGAGTGTTTTGGGTTTCGGGTTACTCAATGCTTAATCACGTTCTATAAAACGCGTTTCGCAGTAATAAGTGCGGTGTTTACGCCTAAAACTAGCTTTTCACCAGCTTAGTTAGGGTTTCCTCGAAGGGCTTCCTGGCTATGCCTTTCTCCGTTATTATCCCCTCAACGAGTTCCGGGGGCGTTATGTCGAAGGCGGGGTTAAGGACAGGAACGTCTGGAACGGTTATCAGTAACTTACCGAGGATCCTCCTTACCTCATCCGGGTTCCTTTCCTCTATCACGACGTCCTCCACAGGCGTCTCTAAATCCACGGTTGATGTGGGCGCTGCCGAGTAGAATGGGACGCCGTGCCTATTAGCCAGCACGGCTATGGTGTAGGTTCCAATCTTATTGATCACGTGCCCCGTCCTTAAAACCCTGTCCGCGCCGACGATGACCTTATCGACTAACCCCTTACTCATGACGTACCCCACCATGTTATCCGTTATTAAGGTAACCGGTATCCCATCCCTAACTAACTCCCAGACAGTTAGGCGGGCGCCCTGCAGTACGGGCCGTGTTTCCGTGGCTATTACCTTGATCTTCTTCCCTGACTCCCACGCAGCCCTTATCACGCCTAGCGCGGTTCCGTAACCTGCGGTGGCTAACGCTCCTGCGTTGCAGTGTGTTAGGATCGTGTCGCCGTCCTCTATGACATCACTACCTACCCTCCCTATGGCTTTATTGACCTCCACGTCCTCCTCGAAGATCCGGACAGCCTCCTTAATTATGGCTCTCCTTAACTCCTCCACGTCGTTGTAATCCCCTTTAAGCACTCTCTCCATGCGGTTTAAGGCCCAGAACAGGTTCACCGCGGTGGGCCTTGTCCTGCCGAGCCTCTCTAAAGCCTTACGGACGTCCCTTTTAAGCCCCTCAACATCCCTGGCCCCAGAGTAGAGAGCCGCTAGCGCGGCACCGAAGGCGGCGGCAACGCCTATGGCTGGCGCGCCACGGATCTCCATCCGCTCAATAGCTACTGCAACGCGCTCGTAATCCCTCGTCTCAATATACTCCTCCTCCCAGGGGATCTTCAAGGTATTTATCCACCTTACCCTATCACCTAACCATTCAACAGGGTGTAACTCGGTCAAAACTAGCACCTTGGAGTAAACGTTGATTTAGAATAAATTAGTTTATGTGTAGGGATCGAGGTCAATGGTTAAGCGAGTAGTGAGGGTGAGGAGGGGCGAGGGAGGAGAGCTACTAGTAAGTGAGGGTGAGGCCTTACTAAGCAAGCTGGATTTAGGGCATAAGTCCGTTCTGAAGGGGGTGTGGGTGCTTGACGTTGCTGAGGCAGCCTACCTAATATTTACTGAGGCTGCTCAACTAGAGGATGAGGAGGGCGTGCTCGACCTAGCTAGGCTATTCGCTAAATACTCGAGGAGCAAGTACGACTGGATACGCTTCGTGGTACTACTGAACCTTAGGGAGCGGGGTAGGAGGGCCAAGGTAGGTTTCGGCGTTAACGACATCATCTACGGTAAAGGCAGTGACAAGACCATGGTCTTCGTTATTGAGGAGAACTCACCGCTTAGGGCAGGCACGCTCATTGAGTGGACTAGGGACGCGATAATGAAGGGGTATGAGCCAGTAATAGCGGTGGTTGACGCCCACGGCGACGTAACTTATTACTCCACGCGAGTCCTTAAGGTAAGCGACCTTAAGGAGGTGGTCAGGAGTGCCTAAGATAAGGCTCGAACCCGTTCGGGGAATGCGTGACGTAATACCTGAGGAGTCAACAGAGATACTCTGGCTTGAGAGGAAATTTGCTGAGGTGGCGGAGCTCTACGGGTATGAGCCCGTGATAGCGCCTACGGTCGAGCTATTTAGCCTGTTTGAGGCGAAGTCTGGCCCCGAAATCAGGAGGAGCATGTACGTATTTAAAGATAAGGCAGGCCGGACAGTATGCCTTAGGCCCGAATTCACGGCAAGCATGGCCCGCATATACCTCAGGAGACTTCAAACATTACCCAAGCCTGTGAAAATATTCTACATAGGGCCAGCATTCAGGTACGAGGAACCTCAGCGAGGTAGGTATAGGGAGTTCATCCAGGCAGGGGTGGAGTACTTAGGCGAGGAGGGTGTTACGGCGGACATAGAGCTGCTATTGTTAATAAGGGACTATCTGCGCGAGATAAGGTTCGTGGATTACAGCATCAAGCTTGGCCACATGGGCCTTTTCAGAGACCTATTCAACATGTGGGGCATTCCAGAGGACGTGCAGGATGAAATAATACACTACATTGACAAGAAGGAGCTGGAGAAGGCGACCGCACTGCTAAGCGAGTACCCTAGGGCTGAACCGGAAGTGATTAATGAGCTATCAAAATGCAAGGGCAGCGACCCCCAAGGACTCGTCTCATGCGCGGAGAGCGTGGATCTCCCGGAGGGGGTAATGAAGCACGTGGAGCTATTAGCGCACGTCATCAAAGTAACTCAAGCACTCGGCATCCCGGAAGTTTACGCTGACCTGGGGTTCGCTAGGGGGCTGGCTTACTACACCGGATTAATCTTTGAGATCATACCAAAGAGAGCACTCAGCCTAAGCATTGGAGGCGGTGGCAGGTACGACACGCTCGTATCACTTTACGGAGGACCCGCAACCCCAGCAACAGGATTTGCGTTAGGTATAGACAGGATCCACCTAACGCTTAAGGAATCTGGGTGGTTCCTGCCGGAACGGAAAATTAAGGTGATGCTAGTGGCCTTAGAGAGCGACATACATGATTACGTGGATCGTGTGGCCACGACTTTAAGATCCTCCGGAATCATCGCTAACGTATTTCCAAGGCCTAAGCTCTCCTCCGCCCTAAGGGTAGCGTCTGAGAAGGGGTATGACTACGCAATAATAATTGGGCGTAAGGAGGTGGAGGGCGGTTACGTGACGCTGAAGA